>NZ_JBDIYD010000018.1:0-51600 GCF_039649255.1 Dechloromonas sp. ZS-1
TCTGCAAAACCTGGACAAAAGAACCCGAACGCTTCAGGATCAACCCGATCCAGCACACCGTGGGACTAAACACCTAGAGGAGTTGGCTAACGTTCCACGCTTGCAAAAGGCGGGGCGAAATGACAGTTTCCGCTATCCCCAGGGGACGAAGCTCGATCAGGGCGGCCACTGTTTTTTGGGGTTCACTTGCTCCGCCTAGGTTTAGTTTCATCGATGAAACTAGTCCAACCCGTAACCGCAAAATATATGACATCATCCATGGCGGGGATGTCAACTCAAAGACCACGCTGCGGTAATCTATGTCCAAATATGCATTTGGACATATTTCCTCATTCGGATGCTAACGATAAATGGCTGTGAAACGAGCACTAAAACTCAAATGAACGCAGAAAATCCCAACGGTTTTAATCGATCAGTTGTTCGGAACCAAGACCCTTCGGCTGCCGTTGCTCTCCATCGAACTGACGATCCCGGCCACTTCCATCTGTTCAACTAGGCGGGCAGCTCGGTTATAACCAATGCGCAGGTGACGCTGAACCAGCGAGATCGAGGCTCGACGCGACTCGATGACGATGGCCACGGCCTGGTCGTAGAGGGGGTCGTTTTCCTCGCCATTCGTGGCCCGGCCCCCTTCTTCGGCCTCGCTGTCGGCGGGGGCACCCAGCACGGCATCGATGTAATCCGGGGCACCATATTGCTTCAGATGTTCGGCTAGTGCATGCACCTCGTCGTCGGCGACGAAGGCGCCGTGAACCCGTTGCGGATAGCCGGTACCCGGTGGCAAATAGAGCATATCGCCTTGGCCGAGCAGGGTTTCGGCCCCCATCTGATCGAGTATGGTTCGGCTGTCGACCTTCGAGGAAACTTGAAAGGCAATCCGGGTTGGAATGTTGGCCTTGATCAGGCCGGTGATGACATCGACGGAGGGGCGCTGTGTGGCGAGAATTAAATGAATCCCGGCGGCACGGGCCTTCTGGGCCAGACGGGCGATCAACTCTTCGATTTTCTTGCCGGCGACCATCATCAGGTCGGCAAATTCATCGACGACGACCACAATGAAAGGCAAGGGTGACAGCGGTGCGGGGCTTTCCTGGACCAGGGGATCGGGATCGACAATCGTCCGACCAGCGGCTGCGGCAGCGCTAATTTTCTGGTTAAAGCCGGCCAGGTTGCGGACGCCCAGCTGGCTCATCAGGCGATAGCGGCGTTCCATTTCGGTGACACACCAATGCAAGGCATTGGCGGCCAGTTTCATGTCGGTGACCACCGGCGCCAGCAGATGGGGAATGCCGTCATAGACCGAAAGCTCGAGCATCTTCGGATCGATCATCACGAAGCGCACTTCATCCGGGGTCGCCCGGTAAAGCAGGGAGAGGATCATTGCATTGACCCCGACCGATTTACCCGAGCCCGTTGTGCCAGCGACCAGCAGATGCGGCGCCTTGGCCAGGTCGGCAACGACGGGTTGCCCGGTAATGTCCTGACCGAGGGCCATTGCCAGTTTCGAGGGATGCTGCTGAAAGAGATCGGCTGAAAGAATGTCGGAGAGGCGGATGGTCTGACGCTGGCTATTTGGTAACTCAAGACCCATGTAGGTCTTGCCCGGGATGGTCTCGACGACACGGATCGACGTCACACTCAGGGCGCGGGCCAGATCCTTCATCAGGTTGACCACCTGTGCCCCCCGGACGCCAACGGCGGGTTCTACCTCATAACGCGTGATGACCGGCCCGGCACAGGCATCGCGCACCGCCACCTTGACGCGGAATTCACCGAGTTTTTCTTCGATCAGACGACCATGTTGACTCAGCGCGGCAAGATCGACCGGGGTTAGCCGGTTTGACGGTGCCTTTAGCAGGTTCAGCGGGGGGGCATAGTTGTCCCAGGCGCGCGATACGCTGCGGGCGGGGACGCATTTTTCCTCGGCCAACGGCGGGTGGTCAGCCTTTGCGGGGGCATAGTCGATGGTCGGTGCGCTGGCAGCAGACGTTGCTGGTGCCACGACGACCGTGGTTGGCCGGAGGACGAGGTGTGGTTTGACGGCTGGCGTTGGCGCGATGATCGGCGTTGCCAGGGGCGGGTCGGTTGCGATTGCCGATTCGGCAATCGATGACGAGGCGGTGGGTATTGCCCCGGCCGTGATGGCTGGAGAAACGGCTAGCGAGGCGTCGATGGAATTCAGGGGGGACGGCGTCACTGTCGGCGGGTGCGCGGCAGCGATCGGTATCGATGACCGGGATCCCAAGCGGGCGCTCAGCCTTGCCGAGATGGGTTGCCGGGGGGCTGGTGTGCTGCGTTGTGCTTTGACCACCGGCTTTTCCTTGTGGGGTGGAAAGTCCGATTTTTCAAGAGTGGGGTCCGGTGTTGGCGGGATGGGGGCCGGTTTCGTCGATGGGACGGTGGCCGCCTGTCGTGCCAGTGGTGGTTCAGTGGTAGCCGGGGCAATTGCCACCACCTCGACGGTCGGGACGGCCATCGCGTTTATTCCAGGCGTTATGCTCATCGTGCTTGCCGGCAACGGGGTATCGGCCAAGACGGTGGGCACGGGTGCGGGGACGTCGATGGGGGCCGGTTGCGGTAACGGAGCCGGCGCGGGTTTAACGACGGCGCTACGTGGCTTGGCGGAAATGCGGGGTGGGCGCGACTGTACGGTCGGGATGCCGGGGATTGACGCAGTCGGGGTTGCAGACGGCAAAGTTGAGCTTGTCGGGGCAACGGGCAGCGGTCGTGGCGTGGGTAGCGGGAGTGTTGGCTTTGCGGCAATGTGTGCTGCGGGGCTGGGTGACGCCGCGGCGACGACGGTGGTTGGCCGCCCCGTTTTGCCCGGCAGGCGGCCACCGTGGATTTTGAGCAGGCGAGCGCGGATGGCATCTTCGTCCATCGGCTCGGCGACCTGGGGGCTGGTGTGTGTGGGCGACGGTGGGTGACCGGGATAGCGGCGCGCCAGATTCTGACGGATCCAGGCGTGATCGGCGGCCAGGTTTTCGCGCCGGTCGGTCGTTGATGACGAAGGACTGGGGGTGGCCTGACGGGTTGGCATGGCCAGGGATAATGCCGTTCGTTGTTCTGTTTGGGTGTGCTCGAGTTCCGCCTGGGGGATTTCGCGTGAAGGCAGCGATGACTCGCACGGCGCTTCGAAATTGACCAGCTGTTTGAAGGCCGACCCGGCCTGCTTCAGGCGATGCCCCAGATGACTGAGCAGTTCGTTGAGCGGCCCGAGCCTGTCAGAAATTTTGTGTGTGAGGCATAACATGTCGCCAAGGAGCATGTATGCCAAGCAAGACGAGCAAGAAGAAGCCGGCAGCGGCGCTGCCCAGCATCCCGAAAGAACTCATTGATCAGATGGTCATTGGCCCGATGGACACCGAGGCGGTGAATGCCGCCTCGATGGCGTTCAAGAAGGCGCTGATCGAACGCATTCTGGGTGCCGAACTCAGCCATCACCTGGGTTACCCGCCCGGCGCCGAGAAACCGGGCGAGGTGGGCAACCACCGCAACGGCGCCACCGGCAAGACCGTGCTGACTGAAGACGGGCCGCTGCGCATCGACATCCCGCGGGACCGTCGGGGCAGCTTCGAACCCCTGCTCATTCCCAAGCACGAGCGCCGCTTCACCGGTTTTGACGACAAGATCGTCGCCATGTACGCCCGGGGCATGACCGTCCGCGAGATCCAGGGCTTCCTGGCCGAGCAGTACGGCACCGAGGTGTCGCCCGAATTCATCAGTTCGGTGACCGATGCGGTGATGGCCGAGGTCACGGCTTGGCAGGCACGTCCGCTGGAGCCGATGTATCCGGTGGTGTTCTTCGATGCTCTGCGGGTCAAGATTCGCGAGGATGCCGTGGTCCGCAACAAGGCGATCTATCTGGCGTTGGGTGTGCTGCCGGACGGCACGCGGGACATCCTCGGGCTGTGGATCGAGAACACCGAGGGCGCCAAATTCTGGATGAAAGTCTTCAACGACCTCAAGACCCGCGGCGTAGCCGACATCTTGATCGCCGTCACCGACGGGCTGAAGGGGATGCCCGAAGCGCTAGCAGCAGTGTTTCCGGCCACCACGCTGCAGACCTGCATCGTGCATCTGATTCGCAATAGCCTCGACTACGCCTGCTGGAAGGACCGCAAGGCGCTGGCGGCGGCGATCAAGCCGATTTACACGGCACCCAGCGCCGAAGCGGCATTGGCCGAACTGGAGATCTTCGCCCAAGGGCCGTGGGGCGAGAAATTCCCCACCGTGGCCGCGGCCTGGCATCGGGCCTGGGACCGGGTCATTCCCTTCTTTGCCTTCCCGCCGGCCATCCGCCGGGTGATCTACACCACCAATGCGATCGAGAGCATCAACGCCCGCCTGCGCAAGATCATCAAGACACGCGGACATTTCCCGAGCGATGCTGCCGCCAGCAAGCTGATCTGGCTGGCCTTGCGCAACATCACCGCCGACTGGGGACGGGCTGCCAAGGACTGGAAGGAAGCCATGAACCAATTTGCCATCCTCTACGCCGAACGCTTTGAAGCCGCCCGCGGATAAAATGACCACCGACTTTCCCACCGCGCCGTCTGCCTACGGTCTGAACGGACCTTCGGCAGCCGTCACCGTGGAAAAGTCTCCTCACGCCTCACACACAGAAATTCTGACACCCCCAGCGGCCCATCTTCAGCATTGTCTGGAGTCGGGGTTGCTGGATCCTTGGAATTCACGCCCATTCTCCGTGGTGTGATGAATTGAATTGCACCAGAATCAGGATCACTGCCGACACCGCGTAAAACGCGCTATTTTAGCCTACCCGCTCGCATGGCGCCGCAGTTACGGCATCGGCCAGTTGCTCACGTAGCTCTTTCCCGGCTTTGAAGTGCGGTACATATTTGCCGGGGATCGCGACCTGAGCACCGGTCTTCGGGTTCCGACCGCTGCGCGGTGGTCGGTAATTCAGGGCAAATGAACCAAACCGCGGATTTCGACGCTATTGCCGGCGGCCAAGGTGGCTGTAATCGTGGTAATGATCTCGGCGACGGCCTGTTCGGCATCTCTCTGCATCAGTTGCGAAAACCACTGGGCCAGGGCGGCAATCAGTTCGGAGCGGGGGGCACCATTGCTGCGCTCCAATGCAACTTTCGTTATCCCTTTGGCCAAGCAATCAAGCTGATGCTTGTTGGCATCTTCCTGGGTCTTAAAGCGATACACGCCATTAGGAATAAATGCCGTGTTCTCGGTTGGCAACCGATGCAGTTTATCGTTGATTTGAGCACCTTCAGCCAGGAGCATCACCTGATGCCAGAGGAGTAATGAGGCCCTCTTTGCGCTGACCGATTGTGCTCATGCCGACCTCCTTTCCTTGAATACTCAAAGGGTACTTCAGCTTTAGAGCTTCAGTAGGCACCATTCGTTTTCAGCACAGGGGGCTCGCGGAGATTTCGTTCCTTGCCGTTAGCCGCCCTGAAGTTAGTCCATGCGGATTCGTTGTCGAAGTCGAAGGCGATCTCCCTTCATTGCCGCGCAATCATTGCATTGGCACGACATGTTCCCTTTTGCTATCGGCGATAGGGTAGCGTCGGTACTGTCGGTTTCGTCGGTGTAATCAAAACACGGAAACCTCTTCCAATTGTGTTACATCGTCAGTCTTGCCGAAGTTTGGCGTGTGGTTCCAGTAATATTTCGTGGTCGGGCGGCCGGGTCCCTGTGTCAGTGATGAGTGCAAGTGGCCGTCCCGGACCAAGGTCTGCAGACGGTTTTCAATATCCATCGGAGTCTTTAGACCGGCTTTGCACAAATTATTCCGAGGGCGAATTTCCCCTACCCCGGACGGATTTAGGCTAGGCGCACGGTTTGCTGGGTACCAAGTTGGGTGAAGCGGTTGAGCAGAGCGGCGCGGATTTGCAGCTCTGCGACCTGGCGGTCGAAATCCCGTGCCATGACTCGCTCGCCCAGGAGCTTGAAACAGCGCATCTTGGTTTCCACCAAGCTGCGGCGGTGATAGCCGCTCCACTTCTTCCATAATTTTCGGCCCAGACGGCTGATGGCTCGCAGGATTTCATTGCGAACCGCAGCGCCTGACTGATTCTCCTTCCATGGCTTGCCATTCTTACGCGGAGGAATGATGGCCATCGCCCCGCGCTGGGCCAGCACGGCGTGACAGGCCTTCGTATCGTAGGCGCCATCGGTGGTCACGGATGCGACAGGCTCGGTGGGCGGAATCTGTTCCAACAGGCTTTTCAGCATGGGGGCATCCCCCACCGCATTGCTGGTCACTTCGATGGCTCGAATCTCCAAAGTCTCAGCGTCAATCCCGAGATGGACCTTCCGCCACTGGCGGCGATAGTCGGCGCCGTGCTTCTTGGTTTTCCATTCGCCTTCACCGAGCATCTTTACGCCGGTGCTATCGACCAGGAGGTTCAGGCCAGCCGAGCTCGGACGGTACGGAATCACCACCTCAAGGTCCTTCTGTCGTCGACTCAAGGTGCTGAAATCCGGCACCGGCCAATCCAGCTTGGCCATTTTCAGTAGGCTGGCGACCGTTCCCGTGGCTTGCCGCAACGGCAGGCCAAACAGCCCCTTGACCATGAGGCAGAACTGAATGGCGGTATCAGAAAAGGTGTCCGAGCGGCCACGTTTGCCGCTCCGACCGGCAAACCATGCCATATCGGGGTCAAACCAGACCAGCAAGGAACCGCGTGACTTCAGCGCAGCGTTGTAAGCAGACCAGTTCTTCGTGCGGTATTTCGGGGCTTCCGGCTTCGACATCACGCTTCTTCAACAGAGGAAAGCTTCTGCCTCAGCAGCATTCATGCCCGATTTGTGCAACAAAGCCTTTCTGGGATGGGTTGTAGCTGTTTTGGTAGCAATACTCCGTTGCTATAGTGTAGTAACAATGGCTAGGATGATGGTTGTTGGTTGGTATGTTTCCCTGTCAATTCTTGCTCTTTACGATTTTTTTTCTTCTAACGGTGCTGTGTCAGCGGATGTCATGATGTTGTTAGGGGCGGTATTTTTTTCCCCAACAGACTTGCTTGGTCGAAACAGTGACGCTTGCCAATTTGAATCGAAAGAAGTCTCGAATTTCAAGGCTACGGGGGAATGGGGTGAGTATGGATACCGGAAATAAAATTGGCGGCTAACTTATTAGCCTGACGTTGCATCTTTTTTTTCCTCTGTTTTAATCAACACGCCGCATGGAGATCCGGCTGAGAAAATGGTTTTAAATCCGGCACTCCAGAACCCTGTCTGATAACCACGCTTGTCCAATTCCCGCGTGAGGGTGCTGACCCGCTCGATATTCCCTTCAAATAGCCGGGCACCGCCTTGTGTTGAGCCAAAGTTGCTGGATAACACGTAGTCACCACTGGCATGGAGAACCGGCAATGTCGTCCCCTTGTAGGCCATGGCATGTATCTCGCAGCCACCCTTCGAGCAGAAGCCACCCGTCATCGTGTGCTTCATGAGGTTCCCCGAAGCCTCAACTGAAATCGAGGATGCGCCAAGCGCGAGCTGCGCAGCCTCCATGACATCCTTGCGCATCATCTCTTTTGCCTCCTTTGTGGAAGCGGCCTTGTCCTTGCTCAAGGAGAGGACAAGCGTATCGATCTCAGAGAGTTTCTTTGAAGATGGCAGGAAGGCGCCAAACAGGATTCCTCCTGCGCCAGAAACAACCGCGCCTGCTGCTGCCGTGAGAACGCCGCCAACGATAAAGGCATCCCCACTGGGCGCCTTGACCCCAGAGAGCGAGGCTAAGCCTTCCTTATCCAAGACCTTGGTTCGTATGAACTCATCCACGATCTCACTCGGACAAATTTTAGGTGTCTCCTGAGCCATTGCAGACAAGGAGAGGAGGGCTAGGCCAAGAACAGAAAAATTAAGTTTAATGTGCATTTAATTGTTTGAAAGACCTATTAAATAACAACGCAATTGCCACAAAAAGCTGGTGCTTAACTTGTAATGTCGACTGGCTTCCTCATCACATGCCAGCGAATAACAACCACGATCATGTGCCTTTTTGACCAAAAAGATTATACGCCTCAATGGAACATCCTAATATATCGACCTGGAAAGCAAAGAATTTGCAGACTGCACGGCAAAAAACCACCAGCCTCTTTCGGAAACTGGCTACAGCCCCAGAGAATAATCTCCTAACGCCCACACACCGGGAAAATTCTCCCGGTGTCGAGCGTTGAGGTTTTAGACGCAGCGCAGAAAGTTGATGGTGAAATCCTCCGAATACAACTACATTTTGCCCTTTGCCCAAGCCTTAATTTCTGTTTCAGTTGCTTCAAACCAACCTCCATTTTGAGATTCACAGTGATTAACCACGGTTTTACTGGTATAGAGGCAGTTTTTTTCAACCTCGTAGTCAATCTCATCGCCTGGCAAGCCAAACATCGATGAGAGAAATTTAATCATTTCTTGGAAAGTACCGAAGGTTCTTACAATGGGATGATTGTTATAACCACAGCCGGTCGAATTACCGATTCCTTGATGATGAGTTCAGGTTCAGGTGGTGATGGTTGCAGATAGAGAGCGCACTGCATGGTTACTCTCCCACCGCCAGGATCTCGTCGGTATAGCCGTCGCGAGTTTCCAGAAGACCATTAATTTCGATTGCATCACCAATGTTGCTGGACATCCCGATCATTTCATTGACCTGGGCTGCCAGTGCATCGCGCAATGCTTGCTCGTCCAGAGATTCGATCTCACTTTTTTCGAGGCCAATCGTCACGACGAATTTCAGAGTCACCTCAACGACCGCATTTACGCTGCCGTCATCAGCTAATTGACTCGCCGCTACAATTTTGTTGATCAGATCCTGCATTTTGTTTCCCCTTGCTGTAAGAAGCCCGGAGAGGTCTGCCCAGGTGGGCAAAACCCACCGGGTTGTTGAGAACAGATCAAAATCAGACGGGGTTGCCGTCGACCTCGATCAAATCGAGATTTCCATCGATCGATGCTTCGAAAAGCACCGGGCTGCCATCCGGCCACAGTCCCGCGTTACAACTGGACGCATCCAGGATGTCGCGGATTGTGGCTTCCGCCTCGGCCTGTGTTTTGGCCTTGATACGGATGGATGCCATCAGCTTCAGGTCGAAGAGATACTCTGTGTTGGCCATGATTGCTCCTTTCTGCCAAGTACCCGAAGGTCAGGCTTCTGCTTCAATCAGGCGATAGTGGGTTACAGCCGCTTCAACGGCCTCTTCCACCGACTCGTAAATATCCGCATCGCAGCCGGTAAAACCAAACAGCCCGGTCTCCAATTCAGATTCGTACACGGAAACATTGCACTCGTTATCCAGTACACGCAGCCACTGAGGGAAAGTCCGACCGCCGATACCAACGGGGCGCACTTCCACTTCCATGTCAAAGCTCAAACATCCGTCCGCTTCCTGATCGCGGGCAATTTGCTCGGCCATTTCACGGGTTTCTGCTTCAACCTCGATGCTGCAGGTCTTGGTGATCTTTACAACGTACTTGTTCATGGTTTTGACTCCAGAATAAGCCCGTAGGGATTCCACCCTGAGCGGGAAGGAATCCCACGTGGGCGGATTGATTGATAACCGGCAAGCCGGTTGGGTTACAGGGTTACGAGCGCCAGGTAGATGTCCCCTTCGCCGAAGCTATGGAGGCACATCATTTCGGCGACTTGTGACCGATGGTTGTCGAGATCAGCCGCAGCAGCGGAATCATCTTCCGACAGGCGGTACCCGACATGGGCTTGATACCAGTCATCCAGTTCCTTGGCCGACATGGTGTCGACAACTGAGAGGAAATGGTTGGCCAGCATCGTGGTGACACTCGCTTCGAGGGTGAAGTGAAGCGAGCACTGATTGCGGACAGTGATGGGTACGAAACACTTCCATTCGTAACCGTGCCATCGCGCATAACTCGGAATGCTTCCCCCTCTTCCGTCCTGATTACTGCGCCAGCAGGAGCCTTGGCAGAAAGCAAGCGCAGATCGGAGAGATCGCTGGACGTGGCTTCCGAGATACAGAAAGCCATGTTGATTCCTTGATTATTTTCGTCATCTGAAAACCAGATGTCGTGCCCGACTCTGCCTTCGTGGATTGCATATGCGGCGCATTCGACAACAAACTCATCTGCCAGATCCTCGCTAAACACTCGGATACCGGGAAACAAGCCTGAGCCTTGGTGCACCACATCAGGAACAAGTCCGCAGACAACTTCCTGCACCCCGACGTTACGGCGATAGGTTTGGAGTTTCATGACTGATAAGCGCCTTTGAACTCTGCGTGGATGGCGCGGATCAGCGTCAGCATCTGTGCATCGGTCAGCCGCTTCCGGTTCGGCGTGCCGCCGCGCTTCCATGCCTGATAGCCACTGACGCTGACGTTCAACATCGCGCACATCACCGGCAGCGGGTAGGCATTCCGCTGTCCGTCGATCCAGGCGTACTTCACAGCGCATCTTTCGCGAAGTACGCCGTCGCTTTTTTTAGGATTTCGCACTCCATCCTGAGCCGGGCGTTCTCGACTCGCAGGCGCGACAGTTCCATTTGTTCCGCTGTAACGACCTTGCCACCCGGCGGGTTGAGCTTTCCCTGCTCGGCCGCCTTGACCCAGTTGCGCAGCGTCTGTTCGACCAGACCCAGTTCCCGCGCAACGGCCCCGATCGTGAGTCCGGACTTCACTCGCTTTACAGCCAGCTCCCTGAACTCCGGCGTGAATTCCGGCTTCGGCATCTTGAACATCGACTTCCTCCATTTTTCCGTCATCCTACCTACTCTTCTGGAAGACGAAATTTCGGGGGAAGCTCAGTCCCGACATTGGCAGCGATTTTGTCCTTGACAGGAAACATCAATACTCCTAATGTCACATAAGCAACGAATATACCGATTGTAGTGAAACGAGGGTCCCATGAACGGAATGACTAAAGCGCAGCAAACCACTGCCACGCCAACTCGTACTTCCCTGCTGGCGTCTGTCGATGCGAGAACTCAGCTTGCCGGGACGAACCGCCTTGAGATGTTGTTGTTCACCTTGGGGATCGGCTCCAGCGGCATACGTGAAACCTACGGCATCAATGTCTTCAAAGTCCGTGAAGTGCTGCGTACCCCGCAGATCACCGCTGCGCCCGATATGCCTTCGTCCGTCAAAGGGGTGGTTTCCCTGCGTGGCGTCATTATTCCGGTCATTGACTTGGCAGAGCATTGCGGCGTCACCAAGTCACAGAATCCGCAGATTCTGATCATCACCGAATACAACCGATCCATGCAGGGATTTCTGGTCGAAGCAGTGGACACGATCCTGCGCCTGGATTGGGAGCAGATGCGTACCCCGCCCGGTGCGCTGGCCTCATCCGAGCGGCAAGGGTTGATCGTCGCAATCGCGGAAGTCGCAGAAAAGCTCATCTTGATGCTGGATGTGGAGAAGGTGCTGGTCGACGTCTTGGGCGATGCGAGTGCGCGAGAGCTTGATCTGATTGAATCGGTCAGCTCCCCAAGGGCCGCCGAGATGATGATTACCTATGCGGATGACTCGTCAATCGCCCGAAAGATTGTCGGTGCCACGATCCACAAGCTGGGCTTCCAAAGTGTGGCAGCCATCAATGGCAAAGAAGCCTGGGAAGCGCTGCAAGGCATGGCAGAGAAAGCTACGGCAGATCGTGTTCGTTTGGCGGAGCGCATGCCCCTCTTGATCACCGATGTCGAAATGCCCCAGATGGATGGTTATGTTCTGACAAAAAAGGTTCGGGCTGATCCTCGCTTTGAGGGGGTTAGGGTTCTCATGTTTTCCTCCTTGTCCTCGGTTAATACGCATTTGGGCGAGACGGTGGGGATTGATGCCTATATCCCCAAGCTCAATCCGAATGAGTTGGCTGCGGCCATCAAAAAGTATCTGCCGGAGTTTGTGTGATGGACCATGCCGAACATCTTGGCGCGTCGCTGAGTCAGGTCGAGGTGATTCACGGCACTGTTGAGCCATCGCAGATACTTGATACCCCCGACCGCCTGCTGACGTTCTCAATGGGCACACGCGAGACATTCGCAATTCCGGTCGACTGCGTCGCCGAGGTTTCCGTTGCCCCGCCGCTGGACAGTCTGGCGGGAGCCGGTGGTCATATCGCAGGTATGTTGGTCTGGCGCGGCGAAGTGGCTTATGTGTATTACTTGAGCGACTTCCTTCTGATCAATGCCCGGCCAAATCGGGTGCTGATGATGCTGACCGGTGTGAACGGGCGGCGCCCCTTTGGTGTGCTGATTGATGCCGTCGGCAAGGTCGTCGATGTGCTCCCCGCACGCTTCCATGAAGTGCCGGCCTACTGCAAGGTCAATCAAGCCATCGCGTCGGTGGTGATTGACGATAACGACCGACTGATTTCCGTCCTGAACGCCGAGGCGATGTTCGGGACTTCCTCAAGAAATTCCCACTAACCCTCCTAAGGAGAACTGCATGTCGTTCAATTCCTCCCGCCGTCAGGCACTGAAACTCGGTGCTGCAGCGCTAGCCATGATTCCCGTTGTTGCCTTCGCAGCCAAGAATGAAGGTCTTCGCAAGTCGATGAAGTACGTCGATCAGACGGCCAACCCGCAGCAGCGCTGTGACAATTGCGCGCAATGGGTACCGGGCGCAGATGCCAAGGCGCTTGGTGGCTGCAAGATTTTCGCGGGCGATACGGAAGTTCAACCGGCTGGCTGGTGCACCGCCTGGGCAAAAAAACCCTGATTGATCGTTAAACATCGGGCAGCAGATCGCTGCTGCCCACACAAATCGTAGAAATCGTAGGAATGCACATCATGTCACTCCCTGCAAAACACAGTTTTCCCATCTGGTTGCGTTTGACCATTGCGATCACGCTCACACTCTTGGTGGCGCTGTCCGCCATGTTTGCTTGGCAGAATGCTGAAAATCGAGCGGCAGCTTTGGTGCAATCCCAGGATACCGCCAATAGCCTTCACCAGATGACGATGGCAGGGCTGACCGGCATGATGATCACCGGGACCATTGACCAGCGCGAAGTATTCCTTGAACAGATCAAGCAGCTCGATGGCGTGCGTGATCTGAATGTCGCTCGTTCCGAAGCCGTGATCAAACAATTTGGGCCTGGCAAACAAGGCGAGATTGCACAAGACCCCGCTGCCCAGGAGGTGATTCGCTCCGGCAAGCCATTCATGCAAACGCAGACGGATACGGTCGGTGAATACCTGCACGTTATCAAGCCGGTGATTGCCCAAAGCAACTATCTTGGCAAAAACTGTGTGACCTGCCACGCTGTTCCCGAAGGGACAGTGCTGGGCACGGTTAGCATGAAAGTGTCCCTGGATAAGATGAACGCCGCGATCTTCAGCCAAGGGATCAAAATGGCCATCGCATCGCTGGTGATGCTCGGGGTGGTGGTATCGCTGACCTACCTGTTCATCCGTGCCGTGGTGATCAAGCCGATTGAATCAATGACCCATCAACTCAATGAAATTGCTTCTGGGGAAGGGGATCTGGCGCATCGGTTACCCGTCACCCAGATGGACGAAATCGGTCGCGCCTCCTTGGCCTTCAATAAGATGATGGATAAATTCGCCGCTTTGGTTGGCAAGATCAGTAATACGGCCGGTGAAGTCAAGCGCTCTGTCGGAGGACTGGTCAACGTCGCGACGCAGGTTGAAGCGAGTTCCGTGGAGCAGCAAGCGAAAGCGGCCGTAGCGACCGCATCGGTCGGTGCCGTGGTTGATGGCGTTTCTTCCATCGTTAGTTCGGCTGACCAGGTTCGTCATCAGTCGCATGCCAATCTTGATGACTCGAAGCGCGGCCACGAGAATTTGGGGTCGCTGGTGAAGTCGATGGACGCGGTTGAGAAGTCCGTGAATGGGATCGTTACCTCGGTTCGGCATTTTGTCGATAGCACCACGCAAATTACCAGCATGACCCGCCAAGTTAAGGACATTGCAGACCAGACTAATTTGCTGGCACTCAATGCCGCCATTGAGGCCGCGCGTGCCGGCGAGCAAGGCCGTGGCTTCGCGGTGGTGGCTGACGAGGTTCGCAAGCTGGCTGAAAAGTCGAGTAGTTCAGCGAATGAAATTGATCAGGTGACGCAACAGATCACAAATCAGTCGACCCAGGTGATGTCAGCCATTGAGGAAGGTCTACGCCATCTGACTCGGAGCCAGGAAGACGTCGGTTCAGTCGCATCGGTGCTGCAACGGACCTCCGGCGGGATTTTGGAAGTCAATCTAGGCGTCGATCAGATCAGTGACGCAACCCAGGCGCAACAGAAGGCGACGCGCGAAGTCTCAGAAAGTATCGGGCAGATTGCGGAAATGGCGCAAATGAATACCCAGGCCGTTAATTCCGTCGTGGATGCCGCCCGCCAACTGGAGGATCTGGCCCATGGCTTGGCGGATGCCGTAGGACGCTTCCGTCTGGGCAGCTTCGCTTAATTGGAGAGCGATCATGGGTCAAAGCATGGGTCAGAACGGGCTTTCCATCCTTGTGATCGATGACCTTGCGGTCCATCGCATGCTGATGCGCGAGGGGCTCAAGAGAATGAATCCTGGGTGCGAAATTAGCGAGGCATGTTGTGTCGAAGAAGCGAAATCGATTTTGCTGAGTGGGCAACATTTCGATGCGGTGGTGAGCGATCGCAGCATGCCGGGGGAAGATGGCACGGAGTTGGTCAAGTGGATGCGCCGCATGCCCTGCTTTAATCGCACTGCGTTTGTCATGATTTCCGGGCGCATTCAACCGGAGGACATCATTAGCGCCTTCATGGAAGCCAACGTGGATGGCTATGTCACCAAGCCGTTTGGCCTGGATGACCTCCAGTTAAAGCTTATTTCCACGGTCAGCCGTCGCCGAAGCCCGGTACTTGCCTACAGCGCACCGCCTGCTTAGGCGAAAGCTAAAGCGACTCTCCGTACTAAGAAAAGTCTGACCAAGTGCCTCCGCAAAAATCACGACGCGAAAGAATCAAAGGGTTACGTGCAACGGAAGTGATATTCGACCACTTGTTCAGTCCATCCCTAAATAAAAACCAATCGATATATCAAGGTGGCTTCAAATGAACCCAGTTAAACATCTCTTCCCTGCATGCCTATTCATCGCTTGTTCAGGGTTGGTTCATGCGGATGTTCCTCGCACGGGCAAGGAAGTCGTGAATTCAGTCTGCGGTGAATGTCATGTGTCTGGAAAAATGGGCGCACCGAAAGTCGGAGATCAGGCTGCATGGTTAAAACGTATTGCCGATCAGAAAGGCCTGGAAAATCTGACGAGCAATGCCATCCGTGGCATTCGAAATATGCCAGCCCACGGTGGCAAAGGCGAGGTCACCGATTTGGAAATGACGCGTGCCATCACCTACATGGTGACGCTGTCTTCAAATACACCGGAGGTCGCAAAGCCGTACAGTTCGCCGGTGGCGATGAGCGGCAAAACGATTGTCGAATCCAGGTGTGCTCAATGTCATGGCGAGGGTAAACATGGCGCACCACGGAAGGGTGAGTTGGCCGAGTGGACGCCACGCATGGCGAAAGGGCTTGATGTCATGGTCGGCAATGCGATTCGAGGTCATAACAATATGCCTGCCCGTGGTGGTCTAGCATCACTCAGCGATGCTGAAATGCGCAGTGCGGCCATGTATCTCGTCAATACCCAGACCTTCTAATCTTAGCCCGGGCGGGCTGACCTATTTATGAATACTCCACTTCCCAATCAACAAATCGCCGCAGCTCTTGAGCGTTGTGCGGCTGAGGTTATCCATCGCCCGGGGACGATCCAACCACATGGCTGTCTTCTCGCGATCGATGAGCAATTGATCGTCCGGCATGCCAGCGAAAATGTCGAGGGACTGCTTGGGTTGCCGTGTAAAAATCTGCTTGGCTTCCCGATCGCCGATTTTTTGGGCGAAGCCTTGGTTGTGCGGCTTAGCCAGCTTTTCGAGAAGCAAGAGTCGGGCAAAGCCGTGACTTTGCAGACGACCATCCAAACGAATCATGTACCGCGATCATTCAACGGTCAGGCGCACTTTCACGACGGAATTGTCCTGATTGAATTGGAACCGGCGCAGGTTGATGGGGCTAGTTACCAGGCCCTATTCGACCACCTGTTTATTCCTGTACGTGACCGGCTCTGGGAATTGGAGGCGGAAAACGGGATTGAGGTGTACCTCAACGGAGTCGCGGAACAAATTGGCCGCTTGACGGGTATTGATCGGGTCATGGTGTATCGCTTCGACAGCCAATGGGATGGCGAGGTGATCGCCGAATACTGTCAAAAACCGGTTGAGTCGTTTCTCGGGCATCACTTTCCCGCTTCCGATATTCCGCCGCAGGCACGCGATCTTTATCTCAAGAATCGGCTCCGTTTGATTTCCGATGTCGAAGCTGAGAACACGCCTATTTTTCCGGCCGTCAATTTGGAAACCGGGTTGCCGTTGGATCTGAGTTACGCCGCCTTACGCAGTTTTTCCCCTGTGCATCTGGAGTATTTGCGCAACATGGGGGTATCTGCATCCTTCTCAATCTCCCTGATTACCCATGGCAGACTTTGGGGATTGATCGCCTGTCATCACTATTCACCATTTAGGCTAACACCGCATATTCGTGAGCTCGCCGACTTCGTAGGCCGATCAGCTTCCTTGAAAATTACCGACCTTGAACAAGGTGAGCTTGAAACGCGCGTACGCGACGCCGAGACCGTCGTTGATCAGCTGAGTCAATCGCTCGTGCAGGGGACCGCTGCAGACGGAGCGGGGGAAGCCATACTGCAGTTGCTCGGGGCAACTGGGGTAATCATTTGCATTAACCAGCACAAATTCCATATTGGAAAGACCCCTGATCTAGCCTTCATCAATCATTTGGTGAATTGGCTGCGTACGCGTTCGTCGGGTATTTTTGCAACCGAGGCGCTTCCGGAATCCTTCGCCTTGGCCAGCACATGCAATGGAATTGCCAACGGGCTGTTGGCGATCCAGGCGAACGCGGACTATACGAACTACATTCTCTGGTTTCGCTCTGAAATCACGCAGTTGATCCGTTGGGCCGGTAACCCTGAGAAACTGATTGAAACGACTGACGCTGGCGTACGTATTTCCCCGCGCAAGTCCTTCGGCGCGTGGCTGCAATCGTATCGGGGTCGAGCTGCCAAATGGTCGTTCGGCGACATCGATTTGGGGCAACGCATTGCGATGGCGCTTCTCAGACAGATCGCAGACCGTTATTTCCATAGTGAGCAAACCCTGTCGACCCGCGACATGCTCTTATTGGACGCGCAGACAATCGTCGGGCGCTTCAACGAAAGATTCGCCTACGACTACGTTTCGAACAATACATTGGGCCTATTAGGCTTCCAAAGTAAGGAGCTGGTCTCCCATCATCTCGTCGATTTCATCTTCGAAGAAGATATCCCTCGAGTGATGCACTACCTTCTGCAGGTGCACACCGGCAATTCTGATACCGCGAACGTGAGTTTCCGCCATTGCCGCAAGGATGGGTGCTATCTCTGGTTGGAATTGGAGGCCAAACTATCGTCGCCCCGCAATGGCAAAACGCTTGAATTCCGGGCCAAGGATGTCACGGAGCGGAAAAAATATAGTGCCGGCATGGAAGAGTTGCATCGCCGGTACCATCGCACGCTGGATATCAAACGTGAAGGTATCCTGGTGCTCGATGCGAACCACCGAATTCTGCATAGTAGTCCGAGTGCTGCCGAACTGTTGGGTTACGAGGCGGATGCCCTCCGCGGTCTGGACTACTGCGCGCAATTGTGTGGCGCTGAGCATTGTCCGTCCACCCAGAGTCCCGGCCGCGATCCTCGTTGCAAGGTCTCGGATATCGCCATCAACCAGCAGAGTATGCAATTCCGTAATGCCTGCGGCGCGACCGTCGGTGTTGACGTGTATGCCATTCCGCTGCTCAATGCATTGCCGGCAGAGCCGAATCAGGTCGTCATCTTTCGTTGTCAGTCGTCAGATCAGACAGAGTTTGCGCCGCTTGAGGACGTGGCCAAGTGTATCGGGATCATGGTGACCGATCGACACGGTCAAATTCAGTCGGTGAACGATGGATTTACCCGGATCACCGGCTACCAACCGGCTGAGGCGATCGGTCGAAGCCCGTCCATGCTGCGCTCCAACGTCCACTCCCATGATTATTATCAGCAGTTCTGGCAGAGCCTTGCCGATCAAAAGCGATGGCGCGGTGAGTTGTGGAATCGCCGCAAAAATGGGGAAATCTATCCCCAGTTCAGTCATGTGGCTGCTGTTCAAAACGTCAGCGGCGAAGTCCGGAATTACATCGCGGTATTTCAGGATATATCGACATCGACGCAGTCGGGAGAGCGGGTCCACGCGCTCCCTGAACACGATGCACTCACGGGTTTGCCAACCCGGATCCTGTTTGAGCGGATCGTCAGTAACGCCCTAGCCTCGAAAGATCTGCTCAGCACATTTGCCATTGCCTTTATTGATCTCGACCACTTTGCAGAGATCAACGATGCACTGGGCCACATTACCGGCGATCGCCTCCTGTATCTGGTGGCCAATCGCCTCTCCTCCACGCTACGCGTGGATGATCGAATCGGGCGCTGGTCAGGTGATAAATTTGTGGTCTATCTCCCCGGCGTGGCGAATCAGAGCGATGCTCGCTCAGTCATGCAACGGCACTTGTCTTCCTTGACCGAGCCTTTCTCGGTCTCTGGGCAGTCGGTGCGACTGCAGGCGCGTGCGGGGATCAGTCTCTATCCGCGCGATGGAACGGATGTCGATACCTTGATGGGCGCCGCAGATCTGGCACAAAGTCACGCTAAGAAGTCGGGGCCAGGAACCATTGCGCTTTATGAAGCGGGTCTTGCCGCAGCAAGTGCTGACCGGTTCAACCTCGCTGCCGAACTGCGGCATGCCATTCAGGCGCAACAGCTTTCCGTGGCTTATCAGCCGCAGGTTGATGTGGTGACGGGGCGGGCTATCGGCTTGGAGGCCCTGGCTCGCTGGAAGCATCCTGATCGGGGTTTTGTTTCGCCGGCCGAGTTTATTCAGGTTGCAGAGGAGTGCCATCTCATTGAGGGTCTTGGGGCCGAGATTTTCCGGATGGTCTGTGCACAAATCAGTACCTGGCGGGCAGAAGGTGCTTTCGCTTTGACGGTGGGCGTCAATGTTTCTCCGGCCCAATTGAAACCTGGTTTGGCACAAAGCATGGCGGCCATTCTGCGCCAGTATCAGATTCCTCCCGAGCTGATTGAAATCGAGATTACTGAGAGTGCGCTGCAGCCGACACCAGAAATTCGCGCCATCGTGAATGAGATTAAGCAGCTCGGCGTGAACCTCGCGATCGATGATTTCGGGACAGGTTACTCCTCGCTGTCGCATCTCAAACTCTTCCCCTTCGATCGAATCAAGATCGATAAATCCTTTGTCGACGGTTTGCCAAACAATGCCGATGATCGGGCGATTGCTCAGACAATCATTGCACTGGCCAAAGCATTGAATGTCGAGGCACTGGCCGAAGGGGTTGAAACGGCGGAGCAAGCGGATTGCCTCAGGCAAGATGGCGCCCATACCATCCAAGGCTATTTCTATAGCAAACCACTCACTCCTGATGCCTTGGCCGAGTATCTGAGGGCATAGCGATGAACCATCCAGGAATGAATCCGCCCGCTTTGCCAGGCAAAACGTGTTTGCGCTCGATCTTGCGAGAGAAGACCCGCGACGATCATCGCCGGCTTGACCATCATCCCTTGTTAGGTCCGCTCGTCCGACCCGGATTGACCCGGGAACATTATGGCCGCGTGCTGCTCACTTTCTCCTGGATTTATGAGCATGTGGACGCACGTTTGCAGATGGCGCTCGACCAGTTTGCAGGCGAGCTTCCCTATTACATGAGTGATCGACGCCGTTGGCTTCATGCCGATCTCGACCAACTTGGCCTACTGAGCCAATCGCAAAATAGTCCATTGCACGCATGGACGGTTCCCCCCATCACTTCTACCGCACAACTCATTGGTCACCTTTATGTGGTCGAAGGCTCGACCTTGGGTGGACAAGTGATTGCTCGTCTCGTTCATGAGGGCATAGGGATCACCCCTGAGTCCGGAGGTCGATTCTTCCACGGCCACGGGGCCAAAACAATGGAGCATTGGGAAAGCCTGTGGACGCTCGCCGGAACATTGGTGTCTGCCGGGGATGAACCTCCCTGTGCGCAAGCTGCTTCACAACTTTTTGCAGCGCTCAATGACGCCTTTTGCATTGTTGCCAGGTACTGGCAGATGCCGGCAGACGACGGCCGAGATCAAGGAAAACCTTGAGCTGGGCAAAAAGAAGGGGCGTTGAGGAGCTTCGGTAACGCAAATGCCGACAGCCCGGCCATTCCTTCCTAATTAACGCTCGGCACTCTCTTCTCGAAAATGATCGCCAGCAGCCGGCTCGATGTGTCAGCCGGTGTTCAGCTCACCGCGGGTTGAACATATCGACCCCATCAATAGACGGTGACGATATCGATCGGGGTCTGAGCATCTTGCCGAAAACAATATTGACAAACAGAGCATAAACACCTAATTTACCTAATACGTTGAAAATGCCGATAACGATGACTTTTTTCGAGTTGGCGATGAGGCCAGCTAAGGCCGTATTGGAGGATGTCAGATCATGGAAGTGTTTGCATGGGATGCACGTTTCGAGTCGGGTATTGCCTCGATTGACGAACAACACCACCAGTTGGTCGATATCACCAACGAACTGGGGGACAAGTTGCTGGTTGGCAATGTGCCTGAAGAAGAACTCGATCGCCTATTCAAGAAACTGACCGACTACGCTCACTTTCATTTCAAAGACGAGGAAGGGTTGATGCACCGGGCCGGCATCGATGGGCGGCACGCACAACACCATCTCGCGATTCATGCTGAGTTTGTTCACCATTTGACGGGATTGTGGCAGACGCGCCATTCACTCAAAAATCCAGCGCAGTCGATGCACGGCTACCTCGCTTCCTGGTTGACGATGCATATCGTTGGGGAAGATCAGGTATTGGCGCGGCAGATTCGGCGGATCGAAAGCGGGGAAAGCGCGGCGAGCGCTTACGAGAATGAGCAGCGGCAGATTGATCCATCGGCGAATGTCTTACTGACGGCCTTGGGCCGACTCTATGGTCTGTTGTCCGAGCAAAACAAAAACCTGCAGGCCGCCAACCTCTTGCTTGAATGCCGGGTCGAGGAGCGGGGCCAACAGCTTGCCGAAGCGAATCGGCAATTACTTGAGTCCGAGAAAATGGTGGCGATCGGGCAACTCGCGGCGGGGGTTGCCCATGAAATCAACAACCCCATTGCCTTCGTGACCTCGAATATTGGCGCACTGAAGCAGTATTTCCACCAGTTGATGGCGGTGGTCGCGGCCTATGAGGCGCAGGAGCCAGCAAAGATTACGGTGGCGCGCCAGAGCGCGGATCTTGAATTCATGGCCGAGGATCTGCCTGCTCTACTCGACGAATCGCTGAGCGGGTTGAGTCGGGTGACTGCGATTGTTCAGGATTTGAAGGCTTTCTCCCATGTCGATCACGAGGGCTATGAGCGGGTTGATTTGAGTAAGGAAGTTGAGAGTGCGCTCCGCTTGAGGCAAAGCCAGGATCGTATGGCGGCGGAAATCGTCCACGAACTGAAACCGCTACCCGAAACGCGTTGTCAGCCCGCCAAAATCAATCTGGCCGTTATGAACGTGCTGAACAACGCGGTGCAGTCAGTCTCCACAAAGGGCCGAATCGTCTTGCGCTCTGGCACTACCGATCAGGAGGTTTGGTTAGAGGTGGAAGACAACGGCTGTGGTATTCCGACGGACCTGCAATCCCGGATTTTTGAACCTTTCTTCACCACCAAACCGGTCGGTAAAGGTAAAGGCTTGGGGCTCACCGTCGTCCACGACATTGTCGTCAAGGAGCATGGTGGGCGCATTGATGTGAGCAGCACACCAGGGCAGGGAAGTCGGTTCCGGATCAACTTGCCGCGTTCGGTCTAAACAATCCAAAAAACTGACTCTTCTCAGTGAGGTAAGGCTTGAAAGATAAAACTATTGTTCCGAATGGTCGGGAACGGCAAATGCGGGCACACGATTTCATCGTTTCCAAAACCGACCCGAAGGGCCGGATTACCTATGGCAATCCGATCTTCTTTGAGTTTTCCGGCTATTCCGAGGAAGAGTTGCTGGGCGTCCAACACAACGTGATCCGCCACCCGGAGATGCCGCGCAGCGCGTTCGCCTTCCTTTGGGCCACCATTCAGCAAGGACGTGAGTTCCATGCCTATGTCAAAAACCTTGCCAAGGATGGGTCATCCTACTGGGTGTTCGCCAATGTCACACCGGATTTTGATCGCGCAGGCAACATCATCGGCTACTTCTCGGTCCGACGCGCACCGCGTCCAGAGGCAATCCAAGCCGTGACGCCACTTTATGCCGCTATGTGTAAAGCCGAAGCACGCGCTGGCGCCCGTGACGCGATCGAGGCTGGAACGGCCGTTCTTACCCAATTGCTTGCTGACAAAGGCCTGAGCTATGACGAATTGGTTCTTGCACTGTAATCCTCGCTGGTATCTCGCGATTGCGGCGGGTGCGACCGGCTTAATGCTGCTCGCCATTGATCCGGCTCGTTGGCCTTATGCCCTGGTCGCGTTGGCGCTCCAAGGGGTCGTGGCCTTGTTGGCACTCGTTCAATTGCGGCGCACCCACCGCGATATTGAGGAAGTCAATCGTGTGGTTTCGGCGGTGTCCGATGGGCACTTCAGCGTGCGGGTGACTTGTGTGCACAAAATGGTGCCCGAAACGCAGGGCATTGCGTGGAGTCTGAATGCTGCGCTCGATCAGTTGGAGACGTTCTTTCGGGAAGCGAGCGTGTCGATCCAGCATGTGTCCGACGGGAAGTTTTACCGCCGGCCCCACCTGGTCGGACTACACGGGGATCTCGTGGACTCGGCGACGACCATCGCCAAAGCGATCGATGTGTTGGCCAGCCAAACGGGAACGATTGATAAGGCCCGCCTAGATGGCCAACTCAACGCACTCAATGCGCGTCACACGCTGGACAATCTTGCGAGCGCCCAAGGCCAGCTCTCCCAAGTCCAGCGTTCCATCAAGGATGTCGCCGGCGTGGTCTCGGAAACAGCCGATGTGATGACTGCCGGACAGCAAACCTTGAGTGCCGCCCTGGAGGGTCTGAAAGACACCGTCACGGCGGTCGACTCGGCGACGGCGCATTCCCGCATGCTGGATCAACTCTATGCGACGGTTGCCGGTCGAATGGCACAGATCCGCGACATCGCCGGGCAGACAAATTTGTTAGCACTTAATGCAGCCATCGAAGCGGCGCGGGCCGGCGATCATGGGCGAGGCTTCGCCGTAGTAGCTGATGAAGTTCGCAAATTGGCGAATGTCTCAGCAACCGTCGCCACTGAAGTTGACCAGAGTCTGAGCCAGGTGAGTGGCGCCATGGAACGCATGCTGAGCGAGATCACCGTTATTTCCGATAATGCGCACCAGACGGCTGAGTCGGTCGGCACCTACACCTCACAAATCGAGGCCGCATTCACCGCAGCGCAGGCCGCTCAGGAAGCGATTGAGCGTATCACCCGCGAAGTCAGTCTGCATGGCGCCACGGTAGCGCTGGTTGTGGCCAAGCAGCAATCCTACGTCGGACGCCGGCCGAATGATGACTTGCCCGAACTCGCAGGCGTCGAAGTTAGGGCTGCAGACCACATCCAGACGGTTTGGCATGATTTCCTGAGCAAGATGCGTTTGGCTGTAGACACGATGGCGAGCATCCAGAAAGCCGGGAACAACATGGCGAAACAACATGATCAACTGCTGTCCTTGTTCGAGGCTGCGGAACAGGACGGCGACAAGCTGACGGCCTTGACGGCGCCAACTTTGGCCTGACGAATAAGTGCGCCGAGTGACAAATGCAATTAAATCACCGAATATGATTGTTTTGAAGTGCATTCGGTATTAGACTTACCACTAAGCCATGATCCTGCGATAGAAAGGAAAGGCCGTGCATATCTCGACAAAATATTCCGGTTCGCAGCAACGCGAAGTGCCACAACTTGCACTGCTGCAAGCAACTTTAGATGCCGTAAAGGGACATCTCGCGATCCTCGATAACAGAGGGGTGATCATTGGCGTCAATCGGGGATGGATCGACTACGCAAAGATTAATCATTTACCCCATGCGGAGTACGGGGTCGGGTTGAACTACCTTGAAATTTGCAAGCCATCTGCCGATCTGCATGATCCCGATGCGATCAAAGTATCTGACGGCTTGGACTATGTGTTGTCGCATCCTGAACCCGACCGGTTTATCCATGAATACCTGTGCCCGCATCCTGGTGATCCCCGACGGAGTCGATGGTTTTCGTTAAGTTTGACCCCCTTCGATTTTGACGGTGAGCGATATGTCTTAATGGCGCACGAAGATGTCACCGAAAAGCACCATCTGGAACGCACCAGGAAGCTTTTAGAAGCGGGTATCGCGCAAAGTCGATCCGGGATCATGATTACCAATACCCTCGGAACCATTGAATATGTCAACGAAGGGTTTACCCACATTACCGGCTATGCCCCTATTGAAGTGATCGGCCTCAATCCCCGCATTCTAAAATCAGGGAAAATCAGTTTTGAAACTTACCTCGGTTTATGGTCTGCCATCTCCGCTGGGGATAACTGGAAAGGTCAAATTTGTAACAAGAAAAAGGACGGTAGCCTTTATTGGGAGGAGATGAGTGTGAGTCCTGTCAGGGATTCCGACGGGGTCATCACTCATTTTGTGGCTGTTAAGGAAGATATTACCCTTCAACGACAACAGGCGTTGTTACTTAAAGGGGTTATCGATGCGTCATCTGATGCATTCTTTGCCCTGGATGAACATCTCCGAATCGTGGAATTCGGACATCAGGCCGAAGCCTTCCTCGCTACGCCAAGAGAGTCTGTATTGGGCACCAATTTTGTGCAGCAATTTTTGACCGACGAAACAAGTCGAGATGCAATAAATACGAACTTTTTAGACTTTCCACGGGATTTTTTCGGGAAAACCGAGCGGATAAAAATGCGTAAAGGCAATGGCGATTTGTTGTCCGTTGAAATATCGATGACATCGCTTATTTTCCAAGGCGAACAGCGTTATTGCGGTTTTATTCGGGACATTACAGAAATTCTCCGTAAAGAAAACCTGCTGCTTGAAGCCCAGAAGATGGAAAGTGTCGGTCAAATGGCCAGTGGCTTGGCCCACGACTTTAACAACCATCTGCACATCATTATGGGGTGTCTCGATCTGGCACTCATGGAACCCGCAGAAGGAGAGCCCTTCTTACAAAACGCACGCTCGGCGGCCAAGCAGGGAATGGCGTTGACCCGGGCGCTCTCATCGTTTGCGCGAAAAAGTGTCGAACGGATTGTGCCCGCCAATGTCAATGAGCTTATTACTGAGCTGCGTCCGCTCGTTCAACAAACAGTTGGGAGGCGGACCAAACTTGCCATAGATCTAAATGAAGACATATTTCCAATTTTAATTGATGTAAATGCATTTAA
Source organism: Dechloromonas sp. ZS-1 (assembly GCF_039649255.1). Lineage (NCBI taxonomy): Bacteria > Pseudomonadati > Pseudomonadota > Betaproteobacteria > Rhodocyclales > Azonexaceae > Dechloromonas > Dechloromonas sp. ZS-1. The sequence continues at coordinate 25,489 of NZ_JBDIYD010000018.1, forward strand.
TAATGCTTTGATCAATTTAATGGTTAATGCCCGAGACGCGATGGAGGGCCCCCGTTCCAGAGTGACAATTCATACAAAGTCTCTGGAATTAGTAAACGTAGAATCTTCAAAATATGACCTGCCAGCAGGCCAATATGTCGTTGTGAGTATTGAAGATAATGGCGTAGGGATGACGCAAGAAGTCATCGATAAAGCCTTGGAGCCTTTCTTTACAACCAAGCCGGAAGGGACGGGGACGGGGCTTGGGCTCTCCATGGTTTACGGTTTCTGCCGACAATTTGGTGGGTCGGTGCATATCACCAGTGAGCAAGGTCGGGGCACGATCGTTGAATTGGTTTTGCCCGCGATGTCGATGGATGATCCATCATCACAAAGAATGAATTAAAACGCCAACCAAACCTTTATTGCTGACGATTGATGATGATCCGATGATCCGCCAGAACATCGTCAGCGTTGCCAATAGTGCTGGCTTTGAGTGCATTGAAGCCGGAAACCCCCAAGAAATCTCTTTGGCTTTGACGAAAAGGCCCGATATCATCGTTTTGGATTTAACAATGCCCGATATGGATGGCTATGAGGTCCTTTGGGAGTTGAAAAGAAAACATTTTAATTCGGGAATTATTTTGTCGAGCGGTTTTTTTGATCAGGTAGTTAAAGGCGCAGAGGTATATGCCAGAAAATCTGGGCTTAATTTTATGTGTCGTCTGGATAAGCCATACTCCCTCAGTTATCTTAAAAAAATACTTTCTGAAACTCAAAACGATTTTCAGAATCAACTGGAGATTCATCCATGTTAAGCCTTAAAGACACCTGCTCGACCCGTGAAGCGGCAAAGCGCCTTAATGTAGCACTTAGTACGGTTCAAGCCTGGGTGGAGATTGGGGCGCTTCAGGCCTGGAAAACACCCGGAGGGCATCGGCGAATTTTGAATTCCTCAGTTGATAAACTCCTCAATGAAGGAATGACACTTCCCAGACCAGGATCAAAATACGCGGAATCCACGCCTGAAGTAATCGTTGTTCGCACTTTGATTGTTGAGGACGAACACCTGACGCGTCAGATGTATGCGGAAATTATCAAGCATCAAAAGCTACCAATTTCAGCCAGTTTCTGTGAAAACGGTTACCAGGCACTATTGCGAATTGGGAATGAAATTCCGGAACTGATCATTACCGATCTGTCGATGCCCGAGATGGATGGTTTTGAGATGATTCGAGCGCTGCGCCAATTTAAACTGACTGAAGCAATTCCGATAATTGTAGTTTCTGGATTGACCGACTCGGAGATCAAGGTTGAGGGTGGGTTACCTGAAGGCGTCTTGTTATTACATAAGCCAGTATATACTTCTCAGCTGTGTCAAGCGATCCGAGATGCCCTTTCTCAGATTAAAACAAAATCTGCCCAGTAATTCCAACAACGCCCCGATTGGTTGATCCGAGAACCAGGAAGCCCCCACCTACAGCCCACAGGGCAAAGGTGGTGGGAGAATCATTCGAGTGTCCTTGACGGACTCGAATCGACCCAAAACGGCCTTAGCGGATTCCCGGAAGCTGCCTGTCAGCCAAAGCCACGTTTAGCGAACTGGACTGGCCGTTTGCTGCCGTCACGTGGCCAACTCAGTCCAGAGTCCGCAGCTCCGCCTTCAAGGCGTGAGAGCAGTCACCGTTCGCTTTGCCTTTTCAGACATGGCGCAATTCGAACTACAACGCAGGCAGATCCCTCCACGGTAAAGATCCCCCTGAACCGCCAACGCGCAATTTCTGATATTTGCACCGTAATCCAAAACAACCTGAAGGGTTCCTAAGCCAACGGGATCGATGTCATGAACATTAGAAAGTTCGATTTCGGTGTGCCTACGGAGCATCTTGGAGAAAGAAAACAACTGGCGTTTCACGTTTTCGCCAAGCTTTCCGGTTACCTCGATTCTGTTCCCGGTAACAACCGCAACGCCTGCCTCTTCGGGCACCAAAACGTCGAGAATCCGAGTATCAATCTTATGCGTGAAGCGTATGCCGTAACCAAAGCCTTTATTGCCGATCTGAAGCTGACGGGCAATCTTGCCTTGCAGTTTCATCAGGTTGCCATGGTAGGCAAACTCCAAGGTTGTTGCGTCTTGTAACCTGGGATCTCCGTCGATCGTCAGGATCTCGATCTGGCACCCGCTGCGTGATATGTCGCGAAGCTCGCCGAGGCATCGATAGCCACGTTCTGCATTTTCGATGGCCGCAGGTATTCTGGTGTTGATTCGAAAACGACTGTCTGTTCTTCGGTCACTGAACGGCATAGCTTTTCCCGGTGACGAAATTTAAAATTTCTGCGCTAGCTAATGGCTATCGATAAGACGGCAACCCTGCCCAAGGCATTTCCGCATACGATTTCAAGCCGCCATCGACATGGTTTCAAGATGGTTATCGATCCGAATGAAAGCCTCTTCGATCATATTTTTTTCTTGGAGCGTGCGTTGATGTGTTTTTTCCAGGTCTTTATATCGCGTTTCCAGCTCTGATTTTTCTTTCTGCAGTTGTTGCATTTCTTGCATGAAAATCATGTTCGCTTGAGAGTGTTCGTTGATCTCAGCCTGCATTTTCTTTTGAAGGCTGTTCATTTCATTTTTGACGCGATCCAATTCACGACTGGCGCGTGCCCGCTCGGCAGTTAGGGCGTGTGTCTTTTGATCCGACTCTGAAGCTTGTTTTTGCGGGGTGTGACGCAGACGCCGAATCGTCGTTTGTGCCTGAGCCAGCATTTCTTCCATTTTGCTGAGTTCCCGCCGCTGCAACTCGGAAGTGGCCAGCAACTCCTGGATGCGTTCTTGGTGGCTCCCTCGCCAATCAGATAATTGGCTGCTATCCGCTGCCAGCAGCTCCTTGAACAGTTCAGCCGATGAACCCGAAGTTTCATCCCAGCGCTGTTTTTGTTCGCTGAAAAGCTGAAGCGAGCCGTCTATATTGTCCAACAAGCCCGGGTCTAATGTTGAAAGCCGCGATTTGTCGGCCATCAATACTTTAAGTGCTGCATTGGTTTCGCCAGCCAACTCTGCGAGTTTCCCAACACGATCTTCCTGGTGCTCAACATGGGTCAGTACCCGATAAATTGCGTAGAGACACAAGCCAAGTGTCAGCGTGATCGTCAAGATTAGAATAAAGCTTGGCATGTTGTCTAATACTGAGAATTGCCTGAACATCATCCCACCTCCTTATTTGGCGAGTAATATCAATCGGCCCAACTCAAGATCTCCGCGCTGCACCATAAAATCTTTGCGAATTGCGCTGCGCCGAATAATTTCATGAAACTGTGGTCCTGCTTGATGCATCACCTGTGCCTTGCCTAACTGGATTGGCTGGTCGTTACTGCTGCGATATAAAGCAGGAAGGCAGCCGGCCAGGAACGGGGTGACTCGACTCATTAACTCCGGGGGGGCAATCTTCACTGCATGAATTTTGCGAATCTCTGGGTGCGACCGCTCAAGTAACGTCCCCCCAATGGTAATAACCCCGGGTGAATCGAGAATACAAAGCCCACGAATAGCGCCGGTTGCCAAACTCCAAAGCGTGACATGCGCAGGTAGTCTCAAGCCCGAAATATCCGCTGCCGGCGCAACTTGAAACTGGACTTTATTTTGCAGGGCTGACGCCAGGTGAGTGGATATTTGATCCTCTGGCGTCAATGAAACCGTAACTGCATCAGCCTTCCCAGTTGGCTGATCGGTTTCTTCCATCGAGCTTTTGATATGGGCCAACAAATCTTCCTGCTGGAACGGCTTGTTCAGGATGAACATTGCGCCATGATTTTTGGCTTCCTGCAGACTTTCAGGTGAAGACTCAGTGGTGATAAAACCCACCTTGAGGCTTGATGAATGGCGTGCTCGGATCGTCTTCAATAACTCGATGCCTGACATCCCTGGCATGTGCCAGTCGGTGATCACCATATCAGGCTGCCAACGACCGACGATATCGAGCGCCGCATGTCCGTCACCGGCCAATTCAATTGCGAGGTTCGGCAAGCCACTCTCCAGAATTGCGCGACGAAGCAGTGATTGAACGGCACGACTATCATCCACGATCAGAAAACGCATGTGGCACTTCCCCTTAATGTATTTTTATGACTCGTATCGTCGGTGACCCTGCCAGGTTTGTTGCGACAAACTGGCACAGCAGGGTGCCTCGGGCGAATAACTCAGTCAGTTCAGAATGAGAGAGCGTTTGTGGCAAACCAATGCCAAAGCCATGCATCTCATTTCCAAACAATTTTGTGCAGCAAGAACCGAGAACGTTACAGAGTTCGCGTCCCACATCGTCGATGTCGTCAGCCTCGACCGCCGCCTGATCGATATCAAACATGACGGCAGCCGCTTGAATTAAATCGGTTTGCGCGACGAGCAGGACTGCTGCATGTTCTCCCCATGCATTGCCCCCAATCGACAGGGTGAAGAACCCCACATCGTCCAAATTTCCGATGGTTCGATTTGTATCGAAGGACAATTCATGTCCGAGCATCAGCCGCCATGAACGACTCAGGTCGTGGGTTACTTCTGGCAGCATGGCTAGTTTCACAGGGGGTCCCTTCCAGAAATTTGCAGTTGCAGGGCAAAACAACAGACTGTCTGTAAACACTATAAACGATTGAAATACCGAAATCAATGATTAAACGCAAAGTATTGCAGGGGAACTACGGCGCCGAAATCACTTCAGGCATCCGCTCTTGGCATTTGACGGATTTCCATTGGCAAAACTGCAATTTCAGCCGTGTCCTGCATTAAAAAGACGGTGGGGGATGGTGCAAAAATTAACCTCATGAACTCAAAACATTTTCGCCGCATTTATCCCCGCTATCTCATCGAGACCAAGGTGCTCGGTACGATTGAGTCCGGTGGCTGTCGGGTAATTGGGGATCTCTACGACATCTCGGCAAGCGGTGTCGCTTTGACAGCGCAGTCGGATAGTGGGCCGCTTCCAACCAAGCCATCTCAGTTCCCAACGGATATTTTCGAGTTCTTTCTGGACGGTACTTTGCACCAAATGGAAGGACGGCTTGTTCGGGTCGACACGCAGCGTGGCCTGTGCTGCTTCTCGTTCAACGACCATCTTTCCGATGCGTTGCTCACTTCGATTACGAAGGGACTTTCGAACGGCTTCTTCGTGCGTGGAAACACCTTGCACGTTACTGGCCGAATCTGTATCCGCAGTGATGTCCAGATTCGGCGGTTGTGCCAGGAGCACCATCTGCGGCTGGATCTTGCGAATGTCAAAGAGGTCGATCAAAAAATGCTTTCAGTGATTCTGAGTCTTGCGGCCCATGTTCAATTGCAGAATTGCACGCCCAGCATGAAGGCCGCTCTCGAACGATATGGCATTTGCAATTGCTGCTCTTCTGATTGCCGTGGCGTAGCGTTAAAGGCGAAGCTAAGCGCCCATTCGAAATTGAGACACCCTGCCGAAGCGCCACGAGGCATTCCTGCACCTTGTTTTGCCTGACCTGAGCGCCTTTTAGTGTGATTGCTGCAACGAAAATCCGCCTCTATCCAACCGCTGACCAGGAGCAACTTCTGGCAGCGCAGTTTGGCTGTGCGCGGTTCGTCTGGAACCGGGCGCTGGCGATGAAGCGTGCCGCCTGGCAGGAGCGGAAAGAATCGCTCTCCTGCTACACGATCAAGGGCATGTTGCCCCTCTGGAAGGACGGCGAGTTTCCCTGGCTCAAGGACGCTGATTCGCAAGTGATGCAAGAGGTGATTCGGCATCTCGACCGCGCCTATCGCAACTTCTTCGAGAAACGCGCCCGACTTCCGCGCTTCAAGAAGAAGCACGCCGCCCGGCAAAGCATTGCCTATCCGCAGCGCGTGAAGCTCGACGGCAACCTTGCCTATCTGCCGAAGGTCGGCTGGGTAAAGGCGGTGGTACACCGCGAGATCATCGGCAAGATCAAAACCGTCACCGTGTCACGGGAATCAACGGGCAAGTATTATGCCTCGATCCTTGCTGATGACGGCCTCCCGGAAATCGAACCGCTGCCCCATATTGAGTGCGTCACCGGCATCGATCTGGGACTGAAGGATGCGCTGGTGTCCAGTGCCGGCCACAAGTCCGGCAACCCGAAGCCCTTGCGCCGGGCGCTCTCGAACCTGAAACGCAAACAGCAGGCGCTGTCGCGCAAGATCGAAGCCGCGAAACGCCGCTTTGAAGCCGCCAAGGCGGCTGACGAGGGCAAGACATACCGGCTGCGGGACTTCTTTGGCGCGAACCTCGCCAAGGATCGGAAACGGGTCGCTGTCGCCCACGAGCGCGTGCGCAACGCACGCGACGATTGGCAGCACAAAGCGTCTCGGCAACTGGCGGACGAAAACCAAGCCGTTGCCGCCGAGACGCTGAACGTCAAAGGTATGATGAAGAACCGGCGCCTCTCCCGCGCCATCGCCGATGTCGGCTGGGGTGGCTTGCTGCTCAAGATCGACTACAAGCTGAAACGGCGTGTCGGTCGTCTCGTGAAGATCGACCGCTGGTTCCCGTCGACCAAGAGCTGCAGCGCCTGCGGCGCGATACACGACGGGCTGACGCTCTCGGATCGCGCCTGGCTGTGTGGCGCTTGTGGCACGCTGCATGACCGTGACGCAAACGCCGCCGAGAACATCCGGCGGCAAGGAATTCTGAAACTCAAGGCCGAAGGACTGTCGGTCTCAGCCCATGGAGGCGGTGTCAGTCGGGTGCCTAGCGCACCCGCAACCACCGACGAAGTGGGAAGCTCCCGCCTTTAGGCGGGGGAGCAGTCACACGCGTTGCATAAGTAATTGTGAAGGTTCGGAATTGGCCAAAGCGGTGGAAGCAATGGACGCTGCTTTGCGGTGGGCCGCAAGACAAGAGAGGACGCTCAACACGACAAACGTTAGGGCAGCCATTTCGAGAGTTGTCGGCAGACGAGCTGCCCAGACGAAACCGTAGAGCAGCGCAAATAGTGTCCCGAAGAGAATCATTTGACCGACAAGCGCCAGCGGAAGCAGACGGCTCCTGCGATTCCACAGTGCGTTGCCAGCGATGAAAGCCAAAATCGCAATGCTCATGGAAATGACTTCCAGTCTCGCCCAGTCACCCCAACCATGGTCATCAACGCCGAGGAAGAGCACCAACGGGGTCAAGGCGATTGCCTGCATGCCGGGGACAATTCCAGTGAGCAGGTTCCATTCGTGCGCAGTGACCTTCGCCAAGCTTTGTAGCGCCCGAGCATTGCCCACGGCATAGGCGGTCCAAGAGACCAGGGCACCCAAGGCACAGAGCAGACCGATGGCTGAATCGCCGAATAGGCTGTCAGCAGGCCCAACCAAAGCCTCACAACCGATGCAAATAGGGGCGGCCGCGCATAGCAGCAGCGAGGGCCAGAGCCGGGCAAGAGGCTGCTTGTTCATTGTCTCGTAAGACTGAACGGCAGCCAAGCGCTGGGTTGCCGCCCGAGTCGGCACACCAGTCCACTGACCGCTTCGGCCGAGTACGTTGAATTGATCGTCCGGCAGGTTCCGAAGTGCATCGGCCGTTCAGATGGCGGTTAGGTAGAAATGCCGAAGGTCAGCAGTTGGCCGATTGCACGTATTCCCCTGCCGACCCGAAACCAGCCATTCTTAATTTGGCAGAACAATGAGTTTCTGCCTACCCCGTTAGCAATACTGGGTGCGGCGAATACCACTCGTTACATTTCGGCGGCGTCACTCATTGGCGCAGCCGCTGATGCGGTCGCTGCTGGCTCATCGACGGGCATCAACAGCGTATCGATCAGGTTTTTTACATCTTCCGGCTCGGCCCACTGCTTGCCGGATTTGGCCAGCAAGTGCTGCGTAATTTGCAATTGCACGGCCAGCATATGATTGAGGAGGGCGGCGTCCGCATCTCCTTGTTTGCGCGTTTTCACCGGAAATCCCAGAATCGTGTTCAACAGGTCGAACTGAACGGCCGCATCATCGGCGAGCAATACGCTTACTTTACGCGTTCTCATTGTTTATCCAATATTGAAGAGAATAGGTTGTATTGGCAGGATATCACCGATTGCGGCATTTTTGATTGATCATCGGTTTATGCGCAATTTTTCGCGATAACTGAAATTCCGCCGGATAAAGACGAGCAGTGATATTCATGAAGTTTATGGATTTTTAAGTTCCATGTACGCCGGAATCCTAGGTTATGGTTGGTAATTTGCCGCGCGCTACGCGGCGATCAGCCACCCTGTTGAGGTGGCAGTTACGGGGATTGACCCGCTTCTCGCCCTTTGTTATGGTTGGAATAACTTATTCCAACCATAACGAGCGGGATATGCGCACCGCGCCCTCGGGAAATTTACCCCTGGCACGCTCCGACCGCTTCAGAAGATGAGGGATCATGGCCAGATTGGCGAAACCAGATCAGGTAAAAGCACTGGAAACGCTCGATCTTGGGCATTTCCGCGATTTTTTGGCGTCTTCGCGCTTTTCGGCAAATCCGTACTCGACAGGAACAATCGATCGATACGGCAGAACCGCGATGTATTTCGTTGATTTTCTCAAAGGAGCGGGAATCCGTGATCTGGAGGAGGTCAACGCATCTTGGGTTCGTTCCTACCTTACTGGGCAAAAACCGGACGGGACGCCACGTTTTAGTCCCAGCACGCGAATCGTGCAGCAAAGCGCCTTAACCGCTCTGTGGTGTTTTGCTCAGGACAACGGTTTCGCCCTGGACAACCCGCTCGACAAGCTGGCCGCTGAGCGTGCGGCCGATCGGATGAAATTGCGCGGAGGCCGGAAGCCGGCGCGGCTACCAAAAGTTCTCACATGGGACCAACAAGCCGACCTATTACAGGTAGTCCTCGAGAACCCGCGCGCGGATACGAGCGCCCGGGATTATTTGATGGTGACCCTGCTCCTGGTGACGGGCTTGCGAAAAGAGGAACTCTGCTCCTTGAAGCGCGCCGATTTCCATCCCGGGGAGGGACGCCTGCGCGTCGTGGGCAAAGGCAACAAGGAGCGGCTTGTCCGCTTCGATGCGACCGAAGTTCTGCCCGCCTGGGAACAGTACGCGCCAGTGCGGGCACGTGGCGGCGATGCCCCGGAGCTTCTGGTTACCCGGACGGGTAAGCCATTAACGGGCAACCTGGTCTACCAACAGGTATCGGCCTACTTGGCGATGCTGGACGGCGATCTCCCCGCCCACGGCCCCCACCTGCTACGGCATACCAGCGCCAGCCGGCAGCTGGCCATGAACGTGCCGATCACGACGGTCCAAGCCAATTTGGGCCACGCCGGCCTGCGCACCCTGGAAATTTACGCGCACCTCCTGCCGCCCAACGGCAAGAAACCGACCACTGCCGGCTAAACGCCCATTCCGTAACGGCGCGCCGCATCGACTGCCAGGCCCGCGCCAATGCTGCCGAAGAGGTCACCTTCGACGATCCTGGCCAGGGGCAACAGCGCAGAAATACGCCGACGCAGCAGCGGGATGCCGCTCGATCCGCCCGTGAAAAAGATCGTGTCGATACCGGAGGCGTTCACGCCCGCCTCGGGCAGTAGTCGAGCCACAGCGCCCTCGATCTTTTCCACTAACACCTGGGCGGCCAAATCGAATTGGCTGCGTGTCAGCACCGATTGTTGGCCCGGAGCGAATCGCGCAAAGGAAAGCTGTGCCGTCTCTTGGTTGGACAGGGCAATCTTTGCCTCCTCGACCTGGTGGGCCAGCCAATGGCCGGCCCGGTCCCGGATCAAAGCCAGGAGGCGATCGAGTTGCTCCGGCGCGATGGCTTCGAAATACAGCCGCTGCTGCTCGGCCCAGACTTGGCGGCTGTAGGCAAAGTTGATGGTGTGCCAGGTCGCCAGGTTGAAATAGATGCTGGACGGCATTTCCCGACCGCTCTTCAACTGGCTACGATGACCCAACAGGGGCATCACTTCCGCCAGGCTCAGCTGTTTGTCGAAATCGGTGCCGCCGATGTGGATGCCGTCGTTGGCCAGGACATCGCTCCATCGATCGCTGGCCTGCGCTCGATCGGGAGAGAGGCGAACGATGGAGAAATCGGAAGTGCCCCCGCCGATATCGGCCACCAGAACCAGTTCTTCCCGGGCAAGGCCGGTTTCGTAATGGAAGGCGGCGGCGATAGGCTCATACTGGAAACTCAACTCCTTGAACCCCACCGCTCGGGCAATATCGCCCAGCGTGGTCTCGGCCAGCTGATCGGCGGCGGTATCGTCATCCACGAAATGCACGGGCCGCCCGAAAACGGCCTGGTCGAAGGGGCGCCCGCCGTGCGCTTCCGCCCGTTCCTTGAGGGTGGCGATGAACTGGGTCAGCAGATCACGAAAGCGAATGGAGCGCCCCTGGACTTCGGTAACCCCGTCAATCAAGCTGCTACCCAAGAGGCTTTTGAGGGAACGCATCAGCCGCCCCTCGTAGCCCTCGAGGTAGTCCTGGAGACCCGCTCGGCCGAAGCGGACCGAATCTTCCTCGGCGTTGAAGAACACGACGGAGGGCAAGGTCGGCTTGCCATCTTCCAGTGGGAGCAGCGTTGCTTGCTGCGGCCTCAGCCAGCCGACGGTTGAGTTGGAGGTGCCGAAATCGATGCCGCAGGCATGAGCTGAAGTGGGTGAAACCATGGAGGTGCTTTTGGGAAGGGGCGGCGATGCTACTGCGCCTCCCTTTGCCTGTCCAGGAGGTTAAGGCCGATGCTAACCGCTACCTTGGTTTACCACGCGTTCAACGCCGCGCTCACCTCACCTGCCGCAACCGCATCGACCTGACCGCCTTGCAAAGCGAGGGGAAGAAGTCCGAAGCCGATTCCCGCACCGCGTGGTCGGCGATGACCGAATGGGGCGTTTCGAACGGATTGACCACGACCACCAGCGCGCCGCTGTTCTTGGCGAGTGTCGCCAATCCGGCCGCGGGCTGGACGACCCCCGACGTTCCGACGACGAAGAACACGTCGGCCGCTTCAGCGGCTTCTTCCGCCACTTCGAACAGCATGCCGTCCAACGATTCGCCGAACCACACGACGTCGGGTCGCACCTGGGCCGCGCAAATCGGGCATTTGCGAGGCACGTCGCCGACCCAATTCGCCACGTAGCCGCAACGTCGGTGGCAACGTACCCGCCGAGTCGTCCCGTGGATCTCGAGGACCTTGCCGCTCCCGGCTTCCTGGTGGAACCCGTCGACGTTCTGGGTGATCACTTGGACGGTAGCCGGCTGAAGCAGCATTTCGAGCAGGGCGATTCCCTCATGCCCCGCGTTCGGCCGGGCACCGGCAAACGTCTTACGCACCTCCTCGTGCCATGCCCATACCCGTTCCGGATCCCGTTCGAATCCGTCGAGGCTGGCCACGACCATCGGATCGACGTTCGACCACAGGCTGCTCGTGGCATCCCGGAAAGTCGGAATCCCGCTCTCCGCGGACAGCCCGGCACCCGACAGGACGACGACGCGCTTGGCCGTACGGAGGCGCTCGAGGATGTTCGGTTCGATATTTCCCATTTTTGAGGCCCTCAGTCGGTTTGTTTGCGCAAGAACGCGGGGATGTCGTACCGATCGACCGAAGATGACAGCCGACGATCGCCTCGCAATCCGTTGAGGCAGCTGACGATCATGACTACGAGCTCAATCTCCGGGACGGCATTGCCGATAGCGGCGGCGATCTTCTTCTCCAAGCCCTGGTCGATCTGCCCTTTTCCGTCGTGTTCGAGCAGCGCCTGGTAAAAGGACGCAATGAGTTCCGCTTCCGTATGGCTGGCGAGCAGCAATTCGAGCAGTTCGGCCAATTTCGCGGGAAGCGGAAGGTCCTTCAGGCCCGAGTACGATTTCGGCAGTCCCGAGCGGATCTTTCGCTTCGCCCGGGCCCGCAGGGCGTTCATCATGCCGTCGTAGCCGTTGTCGGCCAATGCGGTAGCCAAGCTGGTATTCCGACAGCGTAAGACTGTCGGCCATTCGTGATGCGAATAGTCCGGACTGGAACTGAACGCGACGGCGTCGTAGGCGCCGGTCGCCTGGACCTGGATAGCCTGGCGAAACTCGGGAGATTGGCGTGACTTGGAATACCGGACGGAAGACGTCCCTCCCCATCCAGCGGGCAGCATCTGCGGCTGGGCCTGCAACTCGGGAAGTTCTTCGGCTTTTTCGCCGACGGAGCGCTCCATGGTCACCAAGTAGTCCGTCCGGTCGGTAATGAGCTGGTATTCGACCGCCCAGGCTTGTTTCTCCTCGTCGTGAAGTTCCTCCAGGCGGTGCCTCGCGGCCAGGCGGACGATCGCGTCGGCCGAGTCCCGCTCGGCGGATAGGCGCACTATCGCCGACTGGCCTCCTTGCCCGGCGAACTCGAACGAAACGGCCACGCTCTCCGCCTCCGCGGACGATTCGGGAAGCGCCGCAAAGACGGTGTAGGCATCACCGGCGAAGCAGGCCTGCTTGGGGCGGCTTTCCCACAAGGGAGTCGCTGGCCAGTCGATACGAAGGTCGCGCATCTGCGGCTGGCGCATCCGGTTGAAATGGCGGTAGATGCGGACCGACATGTCTTCCGTCGGGGATACCAGCTCGCAAGCGCCGCCGGTTTCCTGCGCCATCATCCGGATCGACTCCTCGGCCACGGCCGAACCGATCCCCATCGTGAAGATCCGCACCCCTTTTTCCTTGGCGGACGGTACCGATTTCCCGGCTTGCCAATCTTGGCCATCGGTCAGGAGCAGGATATCCATCGGGTTGCCGTCGTGGAGGGCGAGGGCGAGTTCCAAAGCGCCGTTGATAGCCGTTCCGCCCAGGTTTTCCAGGTCATTGACCCAGCTGCGTGCCATATTCAGGTTCATCCGGTTGGCCGGCTGAAGGGATTTGTCAAACTGTCGGAAGCTGGTGCCGAAAGCGACGACGCCGAAGCGCTCGTTGGGTTCGAGGCTGCCGAGCGCGAGAAGCACGCCTTCCTTCGCGAGCCGGAGGCTATCGCCCTGCATCGATCCGGAGCAGTCGATGACGAGCACGACGTCGCGGCCTTCCTCGGGGCTTTCGGTCTCGGGCGGCAGGAGGGTGAGCATCGTGATGCGCGTGTCCCTCGCGTAAGCGGACACCCCGAGCGAATGCACCTGCTCGTTCTCGATCTCGAGGACGAAATCCCGATCCATCGTCGCGCCGTCGGCCAGCGCGATCGATAGCCCGTCCGGCAACGCTTTCATCCCGATCCGGTGGCTGGGGCAGGCGATCGCGCTCTGGGCCAGTGCTCCCGCGATTACGACGCGGACGCTGAGCGGGTACTCGGCTGCCAGGTCGGTCACGGGCTTTTGCCACGGCTGGAATCCGGTCGGTTGGCCGTATCGAGGCGCGATGGTGGTCGGCAGGCAATAACGGACGCTCTTGCCGTTCCAGGCCAGGGTCTCAGCGTACCGCAGCGTGATTTCCACCGCCTCGCCGGGCATCACGTTCCCCAGGGTGGCGTTGTACGTGTCGGGTCGGATTTCCTGGAGGCGGAAGGCGGAATTGCCTTCGCCGATGGCTTTCTCGTACGCGGTTTCGGCAACGGTCCGCGGAACCACCGAGCCCTCGAGCTTCTTGTCTCCTATGGACACGGAGAACGCGAGGAGGGTGCCGGCCACCGGCAAGGGGAACGTGTAGGTCAGCTCGAGGTTCGCGTCACCGTCGTTCCGGTATTTCTGCACCAGCCTCGTTTCGGCCAACAAACCCGACACGCGGGTAGATACGTCCACGCCTTTCAAAGCGAGCGCTTCGCCCGAGTGGGTTGCTTGCAATCCGTATTCGCTATTCATTTTCGTTCCCCGGAGTGGTGTTCTTGGATTCTTGGTAAGCGCCCATCACCTTGCGGAAGAAGGCGCGCAGCTGTTCCGGACTGAGGCCGGCGGTACCGGCTTCGACGTTGAGTTCGACGCCCGGCGCGACGAGGAGGCGGCTCCAGACCTCGACCGTCCCGGCCGCTTTCGGCTTCGGTGGCAGATCGCCTGGGTCACCGTGCAGCAGTTCGCGGATCCGCTCGAGCGACAATCCGGCGCCCTGCCATTTCTTGATGCTCAGCAGTTGCTCGACGTGGATCGCGCCGTACCTGGCCCAACGGCCAACGCCTTCCGGCCGGTCGACCAGGCCCGCCTGGATGTAATAGCGGACCTTCCGGGCGGGGAGATCGACCAGCGCGATGAGTTCTTCGAAGCCGTAAGTAGGGAGCGTGTCCATGTCTTCCATTCCGTATCTGACACCACTATATTACACCGTCAGTGTTATGTAAAGGTGTCAAGTAGATACTGCCCGGATGGATACGGATGCTATCGGGGGATAGCGCTGCGGACGGGAATTCCCCTACTTTTGTCCGGTGGGGTCGGTGACTGTCAGTCGGCGATAGCGAACGCTTCAAGCATCCGGGAGAACATCGTTCCCTTTTCCGAATACCCGGTTCCAAGTCCTCGACACGGCGTTCCCGGCCGACTGCGCGGAACGCGTGACCGTTCCGGCGGCGGCGGTAGCCGCCTCCTTCGCGCCCTTCACGGCCGAATCCACCGTTCCCTCGAACAGGTCGCGGACGACGCCCCACGAACGTTCCACCACCTTGCCGCCCTGTTCCTTGGCGATCTGTCCGACGAGCCCCAGCGCCGTGGCGGTCGCGGACGAACGGACGGCCTTGCCGTCCGGCCGGGAGGTCGCCGAGCAATAGGATTTCGCGACCAGGCCCGTACGGAGGGTCAGGAACGCGTTCGCGCTCCCGCTGGCCAGGCTGTTGACGAGCAGGTTCGCGACGCCCTGCAGGCCCGGAACGGCGCCTTTGACCGAAGGGACGATGGAAGCCAACAAGGGCGCGGCCAGTTCGGCCACGTCGATTTCCTGGACGTTTTCGGCGACGATCGAATTGGCAGCCACGTTGCCGTACAGGTAGAGCATCTGCCTGGGCGAAGGACGCCCGTGGTAGATGCTGGCGATCCGCCAGACCATCCGGCCCTGGGACGCGAGGACGGCAAGGGCGTCGAGCCGGCCGTTCTGCATCACGGCGGTGCTCAGGAAAACCGCTGCGGCCGTTTCCTTGACCACGGCATCGGCTTCCGCGCCCAATTTCGCGAACGCGGCCTCCAGGTCGTCACCGGTAGCGAGCGGCATTCCGGCCAGTCGCGGATTACCGGCCATCCGGGTGCGGAGCTTGCCTAGGTACGCCTCGAACTCTGGACCGCAATCGGCCGCGGGCGGCACCAGTGCCGCGGGCAGCCGGTAATACATGGCCGCGGGCACGGCCGCCACGGCGGAGAGAAGCACCAGCAGGAACCAGAAAACGGGCTGGCCGAGACCCGGGCTCACGCGGTCTGCCGCATCGGCCAACTGGGAGACGTCGGCGACCACGGAAACGGCGACGTAGGCGACGACCGCTATCGCGATGGATCCGAGGATCTTGGGGATGGCCCGGTCCGCGGAAGGAAGCTTTTCGGAAATCACGACGGCATTATTCCATGGAACGGCCCGGGAGGGTTTTGGACAATCGGCCTCTCACCGTCAATACGTGGTTTCAGCTATCGACGAGCACGATTCTGAGCGACTGGGCCGTTTGCTCCTTCACGGAGATGCCTTCGCCTTCTGCCAACGCCGTCTTACGGAACAGTACGGCGGTCCGGATCTTGGTAACCGTCCTGAGCCTCCGGTTCACGGCACCTACGAAACTCCTTTTCAGGTCGTTGAACGTCTCGTAGGGATTGCCTTCGCCGATCAGCGAGTCGAGCGAGACGGTCACGCCATCGGCGAAGCGCTTCAGCGTCTCGATGCTTTTCGGACTGAGATTCGCTACGAGCTTTCTCGTTTGCTCGACGTCGGTTTCGACGACGACCTTGGCATCCGCTACGGGGTAAGACCGTTCCCATGGATCGTCTCCGGGTTCGGCCGGGTCCGCGTATTCGAAAGCCGGAGGCACGTCGTCAGTGGCGAACTCTTCCCCGTCGGAAACGGACCCGAACAGGAGGGCCTGCAGCTCTTCCCGGGTCGAGGGCGAAAGCCTTTCCAAGTCTTGTTGGGTAAGAACGATATGCATGACCGGGATCCTATGGTGTGTTTCGAAGATCATATCATATAAATTTATCCGTAAAATATCCTGGCACCATGCGGATATGTCGGCTTATCATGCGCTAACATTGTCGTATGATGCCTGTGTGCACTTTGGAGGATTTGGGTATGGCATCGGTAAACAAGGTAATTCTCGTCGGAAATCTCGGAGCCGATCCCGAACTACGGGCGTTCGCCGACGGGAGTCCGGTATGCAACCTACGGATCGCGACCACCGACACCTGGAAGGACAAGCGTTCCGGGGAAAAGCGGGAGTCGACCGAATGGCACCGGGTCGTCCTCTACCGCGGGTTGGCGGAAATCGCTGGCAAGTACTTGCGGAAAGGCTCCCAGGTCTACGTGGAAGGGCGCATCCGTACCCGGAAATGGCAAGACAAAAACGGCGCGGACAGATATGCTACTGAGATAGAGGCGGCCGAGCTGACCATGCTTGGATCGAAGCAGGGCTCCGGGAATGTGGAGCCCTCCCAGGGTCCCGACCGCCAATGGCTGGACGAATTCGGCGGCGTCGGATCTACCGCTGCGCCGAAATGGCTGGATGACGGGATACCTTTCTGAGGCGAGCGGACTATGGCCGCGATGGAACGGGAGTCCGTCAGGCCATGAACCCGCAAGGAAACGCACGTGCCGACAGAATCGATCTCTCCGCCGTACGAGGAACTCAGTTCCTTGGCGCAACCGCTCACCGAAGGGGAATGGAAGTTCCTCGAGTGGCTCCGGAAGAACCTGACGTCGGACTGGGAGATCTACGTCCAGCCGTACCTCAACGGACTCAGGCCGGATTTCGTCCTGCTCAGCCCGAAGAAGGGGATCGCCGTCTACGAGGTTAAGGACTGGAACCTCTCGGCGATCAGTTACTGCTACGAGGGAGTTCCGCCGAAGCTCTTCGGCGAAGACGGGGGAAAGCGCTTCAAGATCGACCCATCGCAGGATCCGGTCGCGAAGATCATGACGTACAAGTCCGAAATTTTCGATCTCTACTGTCCGAGCCTCGCCCGGACGCACGGTTTCGGATCGATCGTCGGCGGTATCGTTTTTCCGTTCGCGACGACGGAACGGACCGTGGAACTCCTTGCTCCGGCCCTCCAACACAACCAGCTCACCAAGTACCCGAAGCACAACGTGGTTATCGGGAGCGACCTCTTGTCGGAAAGCCCCGGCGATAAGGAACTGAAGAAGGTGCTCCCCTCGATTTATGGGATCAACAGTGAAATGTCCGCGGATGTCGCAGACGATCTCCGGCACTGGCTGGTGGAACCGGAACCGCCGATGGACCAACGCCGGAACGCCTTCGACGATCTGGACGAAAAACAACGGGTAATGGTGACGAAAAGAAATCCTTCCGGAGGCCAGCGGATAGAAGGGGCTGCCGGTTCCGGCAAGACGCTCGTGCTCTGCGGCAGGACCGCGCGCTTGGTCGGAGAGGGGAAACGGGTACTCCTCGTAACCTTCAACATCACGCTTCTGAACTACTTGCGGGACACGATCGCGCGGTTCTTCGCCGGGCTTGGCACGAGCCGCCGGTGGGTCGCCAAGCAGTACGAGATCATGAATTTCCACCATTTCTGCCGCCGTCTCGCCGAAGCGACCGGCCACGAGGACGAGTACCGGCAGATCTGGAAGGACGCCTACGGCGGTACGCCGGACGACGGCAGGGAAATTCCCGACGAGGCACTTGAGGGCGTTCTCGCCTCGGTGTTGCCGGCGTACGCGGCCAGTTGGGCCGACGAATTGCCCGAGGGTGAGAAGTTCGACGCGATCCTCGTCGACGAAGCCCAGGACTTCCGGCGGGAATGGTGGGATATTTTGTTACGCTGCCGTAAAGACGGCGGTGAGGCGATGCTCGCGGCAGACCGCACTCAGAACGTTTATGGTATTGACCAAACTTGGGTAAATAAGTCGGTAAAGGGGTTCAGAGGAAACTGGGCACTCCTCTCAGTCAGCTACCGCCTGCCGCCTGAAGTCGCTTCGGAGGCGGGAAGATTCATCGAACGCTACCTTCCGGATTCGGAAAGCGCCAAACCCGTCCCGCCGAAGGCCCAGGGCGGGCTGTTCTCGAGCGACCAGCAGGAAAAGCTGGCTTGCCTGCGGTGGATCGACGCAGCCCCCGGTAAGGAGGAGAAGGTAGCCGCCTGCCTCGCGGCGATGGAACTCATGATCAAGGATTCCGAATCCTCGTCGAGCCCGCTGAATTACGCGGACCTGACGTTCCTCGTCGAGAGCGAGGAGGTCGGAGTGGCTTTGCGGCGGGCAATCGCCGACCTCGGTATCCGCGTCATAGACACATTCGATTCCGACTCGCGCCAGGCACGCCGGAAAAAGATGGCATTCCGGAAGGGGGACGGCCGCGTCAAAATCACGACCGTCTTCAGCTACAAGGGGTGGGAGACGCGCGCTCTTATCCTGCAGGTCGGACACGCCCGCAGCCAGCGCGACCACGCGCTGTTCTATACCGGTTTCACCAGGCTCAAGGTTTCCCGGCCGAAGTCCTACATGACGATCGTGAACAGCGCGCCGGAGTACCGTTCCTGGGGTGAGTCATGGAACCGGACCTGAGCGCTGGGAGGAAACATTCGTACGATTTCACGCTCAGCGTGGAGCCGTCCAAACATGCGGTATGCCGGATCGGGGACCGACTTTCGATGGATCCGAAGGACGTTCTCCAGCTGATCAACGAAGGCCGGGCAGTCCGTCTTTCCAATCCATTCACCAACGGCCAGAACCGCGGCCGCTATCTCTTCTACTCGGCTCCAGACAAGGATTTCTTCGTGGCAATCATAGCCGTCTCAGAGATATCCCACACGGGATTCCTGATCACGATCCTCACTCGCGAGCAACACGAAAAGGATACGGGGAACCTGCTCGAATCCGGATACCAAAAAAGGGCAGTCCAATCGGCTCTGACCAACAAGGAATACGCGGTATGGGTAGCGGACCATTTCCCGCCGCCAGAGAACGCCGTAAATAAGGCCGGAAAGTACAAGAACATCCGACTGAACGTCGAATACTGGGACGAAAACAACGGGAGAAAGCTGGTTTTCATATCCAATCCGCCCATCAGCGCCGACGAATTGCGTTCCACGCCCATCCGGAAACTCCTGGACAACGGCGTTTTCGCCCAATGGCTTTTGGAAAGGTTGAACAAGAAAGCCGTTCCCATAGACAGGATCATCAGCTTCAACATGATCACCGGCGTGAACGAGACAACGGAGCTCGTCATCTGACGCCCATCCTCCGCACTATTCCGACTTGAAATCCCCCTGATTATGGATACCTTCTGTACCGCATCGCTTACGTGCGCGTACGCGCCATGAGCGGCGATTACGGTGAAACCTTCCCCGGGTGCGTCGTCCAGGTCGAAAAAATAGAAGGCGATACCGTCCACGCGCAAATCCGCCTGGACGGCACCGTCGTGAAGCTCGCAAATGTTCCCTGGTCAACCGTCGGCAAGAGCATCGGCATCGCCTTCAGGAGCATCGAGGGAAAGTCCGAGCATGCCGAGGATGACGTGTAGCTCCGCCGCCTGGCAACCTTTTTTCCGTTCGTACGGAAAGTGACCCCGTCCGATACGGGCTGATGCCCCAACTCGCCCACCGGCAACGGCGGGCGTTTTTCGAATTTGACACGGGGTGAGTAACGCATAAAATGCAACGTAATACATGTAACGCAGGAGTGGCAAAATGACGACCAGAACGATGAACGTCCGGATACCGGAAGCCCTCTACGGGCAGATCGAGGAACTCGCTCGGGCGACCGCGCGGACGAAGAGCTTCCTGGCCATCGAGGCTTTGAAGGGCTACGTCGAGAGCGAGTCCTGGCAGGTACGAGACATCCGCGCGGGCATCGCCGAAGCTGACGCGGGCGATTTCGCCTCCCCGGAGGAAGTAGCCGCGACGTTCGCCAAGCATGGCGCTTAAATGGACGCGGACCGCGCTCCGCAACCTCGACGATATCGCCACCTACATCGCCCATGACAAGCCGCCGGATGCCACGCGCTTCGCCAAGGAGCTCAAGGCGGCGACGGAAAAGCTCCAGTCCTTTCCCGGCATGGGGCGGGCGGGCAGGGTGCCCGGCACCCGCGAACTCGTGCTGCACGCCAACTACCTGGCCATCTACCGGGTAAGGGGAGAGGACGTGGAAATACTCCGCATCCACCACGCGGCGAAATCGCTTTAGGCAGGGCTGGACAATCGGAAACCGTATAGTATCCATCGGTTTACGGATACCTACCGGCGATATCGAGACGAACACTCAGCCTGCGTGCTCGATACCGGGCACGGGCTTCTTGCCATGACGATTCCTCCCGCGGCGGACGCCAGCGAATACCTCGGGGGATAGACCCCGAACCCTTCACATAAGATAAGTATGTGGAGCGTTTTCGTTTCCGCAGCGCCATTCATACCGGTTCCGATTCCCCTGGTATTCCGTTTGACATGGCGTTTCGCCCGGCCTATATTGGTTCATCGCGCCGATTTGAGGTTCAGCTTGCGGGCGCGCAACAAATGCGGCTAAAGCTTGGGAACCCGACTGAGCGAACGCTAAGCGGGTTTTTTCATTCCGGAGACCGAACTACACCATGCGATCCACCTGAAACGTCTGACACGAGCTTAACGGTTATCTGCGCAGTGCACCCGCATTGCGTCCTGATTCCGCACGCTCTATCAACTTTCAGGAGATTGCCATGAAACATGAACAGAATGCCGGTCGCCGGCTTGGCCTCGGTCGCAATTGGATCGGCGAAACGAAACAGCCACCGGCCGAACCGCTGATCCGGGTCCGTTCCGGAACGAACGTCGCAACCGGGCGGATGATCGGCGGAGCCCACCAGCCTAGGGCCTTCGTCTGGGTCGACGAGGCTGCCAACGAACCGAAGCGCGAACTCGTGGTCTGCCCCGACTTGGAGGGCAACTGGCTGTGGGAGAACGGCCAGGCTACTGATGCAGAAGCGGCTTTTCCGGGCAACAAAGAGGTTCATCGCCTGGCCGGGAAATTCGAGTACTGGCTGAAGTACCTCAAGGAACACTGGACGCCCGACAGGTCGCAGCGCTTCTTCTGGGGCCGTTTCCACGATGAGGGCGTCGGCATCGCCCGGCAGCTACAGGCGCTGGTGATCGAGGAAGCCATCGTGCGCTACTGGCGCCCGGCGCAGGATGCGCGCAGCGCCACCGATCGCGAGATACGGCTGTAACCTTAGCACCGGATCGGGAAGTTACTTCTTCCGGTCCGGTGCATTACTTCGGGAGTTAATGCTGGTTCTCGGTGCAATCGCTACCCAATTGGTGTCCGATCGCAACGCCTGGATTATGAATTTTACATAATCTTTATTATGCGTATGGAATTGTTTATTCGGTAAGGAGCATGTCTCAGAAGGGCATATCCGCACTGTCTTCCAGAAATTTTCCGATATGGAGAATGTTCCGGCACTCCTTTTTGGCTTTTTCCGCAGCAGAAGTCATCCGTGCGGCAGAGAGAGCGCGCGCGATCTCTAAATCGTCCTCCCTTTTCCAGTTAGTTACCGATCGTTTTGCCAAAATCACTATCGTATGGCGCAGGTCATGCAACCGGGGCGCTGCGTGCGCGCCACGATTCACCCAGCCCAGGTCGTCGCGTAATGCGTTGAAGACGCGATGCGCCTGTCGTTCGCCGAGCGGCTCCCCCAGTCGCTTGCCACGACTGCCGATCAGAAACGGCATGTCAGCCGTCGTGGGTGGGAACATATCGAGCCCGCTACCGCCACATTTATGGTTGCCTGATAATGTTTATTATCAGTCCTGCGGTTATTGTATGAATAACGCGATTTTGGCGAAATAGAAGCGAAACGCAGGCTCGATTGGCAAGTCGATCACTCGTCCGCAACTGAACTTGGACCTTCTGCATACCGCCCTGCAAGCACACAAGAGTTGGCTTTTATCGTGCTTGGGTTAGCCTCGGGCTTAGAGGTCAACTGACGGTTATCATCCGCCAAGGCAGCAATGCCTCGAAGTCGTCGGCGGTTTTCGCGGTCGGCATTTTTGCCGAAGAGGCTGACGAGGTAGGCGTAGGGGTGGATGTCGTTGGCCTTGCAGGTTGCTGCGGGTCAAGCGCCTAACAGGCGGCGAGCGAGTACGGATTGCATGTCAAGACGTCCGTCCGCAATCAAGTAAATAATGACCTGGTTGCCTGTCACACGGTAGATCACGCGGTAGGGTTTGAAGAATGTCTGGCGGTATTCTTTGATCCCAAGGCCGCCTAGCCCGCAAATTTCACCAGCCTCCAATGTGTTTCATTTCAGAGGGTGCGAGAGCTTGATTGCGGAGGGCGGAAGAGGTTTTGCCCAAATATTGAGCAATGTTGCTGATTGAAGACGGACTATCCCCTACCCCCGATGCTCAACGTGTCGGGGACGCACGCAGGAATGGCTACGGAGAAGCCAGTGTATTGGCGGCCATCAAGTAAGCATCGCGCAACGGATGATGAGAGGCCAACAGGATGCGGATGCGCCGGGTGTTGCGCAGTACGGCAGCACCGATTTTGAGCAAGCGAACACGAATCGTGGCTGCCGAGGCCTTGGCCAGTTCGGTGTTCGCCAGCGCCAATTCTCGCAAGCCCTGCATCAGCGTGTAGGCCAGCG
Source organism: Dechloromonas sp. ZS-1 (assembly GCF_039649255.1). Taxonomy (NCBI): domain Bacteria; kingdom Pseudomonadati; phylum Pseudomonadota; class Betaproteobacteria; order Rhodocyclales; family Azonexaceae; genus Dechloromonas; species Dechloromonas sp. ZS-1. Next base: position 48,112 of record NZ_JBDIYD010000018.1, read on the forward strand.
CAGAGAACATGACCCGCAGCCAGTTGGCGAGAAAGCGCTGGCAACTGGCACGGGTTCCGAATAGATCAAGTTGGGCTTCCTTGATCCGGTTCTCGGCTTCCCCGCGTTGGCAGTAAAGACCATCGTACAAGTCGGTCGCCATGCCTTCGAGATTGGTCACGATGAAGCGTGGATTGCTACCCTGTGCGCCGAACTCCAACCGTGTCACGACCCGCCGTGGGCGATCCCAACTCTGGGCGGCATAGCGAAACTCACGAATCAACCGCTGCTTGGTGCCTGTGGCTGCGTAGGCATGCTCCATCAGGCCTTCCCAGCCTTCAACCTGGCGGTGCAGAACGGCGTTTCTCGCCAGGCCGATGACATAGCCGATGTCCTGACGCTCGCACCAGCGGATCAGGCGTTGCCGGCAGAATCCCGAATCACCGCGGACGATAATTCGCACACAGGGCCAAGCCTGACGCAGACACGTCACAATCAGCTTGATCACCGCCGCAGCATGCCGGGCACCGTCAATGCGGCTTCGGCGCAGCACACAGGCCAGCATGGCTTTGCCACAGAAGACGTAGAGCGGCAGGTAGCAATGGCTGTCGTAGTAGGCGTGGAATTCCTTCTGTTCCTGATCACCGTGCAGTGGAATATCGGAGGCATCGATATCGAGCACCAATGCCTTGGGAGGACAAGCATGGCTGGCGATGAACTGCTCAACCAGTACCCGGTTCAAGGCGACCACATCCGCACGAGTGGCCCGCTTCTCCAAGCGGCACAGGGTCGGGCTGCTCCCCAACTCCTCAGTGCGGCCGACCGCCGTCTGCATCAGCGGATCACGCCGCAAGGCAGCGTGGTCGTTCAAATCCTCATAGCCACAACACAGGGCATACAGCCGCTGGGCAACCAGGTCGCGCATTTCATGCACAATCATCTCCTGATTGCGCGGATCGTGCAGCGCACCGGCCACCGCCTTGGACAAACCGATCCGACGATCCACCTGCCGAAGCAGCATCAGGCCACCGTCCGAACTCAACGCACCACCTTCAAAATTCGCTTCGATCTCACAACGACCAAGGCGCCCAAATGACATCAACCCAGCGGTACAATTTGGCATCGGCGGAACTCCTCTCAATACGGCTTCGACACCTGTATTAGAGCGCCTTTCCGGCTGTTCCGCCGACCTATCTATGAAATTTCCGGGCTAGTTCTTTCGGATAGCTGCCGCGTTCCGGGAATTTCGACAGACTCTCCACAACGTCCATTAACTTCCGTTATTCTGGCACGCTACGAAAAAACTGCGGAAGCTTCCTTTTAAGCTCACCTAGTATGGCCCAAAACATCGAGGTTCGTCGATCCAGCAGGAGGATTGCGAAGCGTACAAAGACTTCCTGGCAGCCCCGACCGCCGCCTGGATTGGCCCGAAAACCCGGCGCCATTCGGCGGCCTGGCGACCGTTCGCCGGAACGCCCGCCGCCGCTTCGCAACGCTACGCCGTGCAGGCGATCCGCACTTTCTTCGCCTGGCTGGTTAACGTGCGCTACCTGGCGGGGAATCCCTGGATCACGGTCAGCGACCCCGCCGTCGCCCAAGCGCTGACCCCCATTCAGATTGACAAAGCGCTCACCCAGTCGCTCTGGCAAAAACTTACCGATCCCGGCGGTATTCTCGACCAACTCTGCGCGCAATCTCCTCTCGCCTTGCAGCAACGCTACAAGATGCGCGGGGCGGCGGCGGAGATCTCATTACCGGCGCAATATCGCCTGGTCCGGGCCGCCCTCCTGCTGCTCGGTACGTCCGGTGTGCGTCGCGAGGAAGCCGCCTATGCCACTCGTGACAAGCTGAAACCGGTGCCCGGTGAGGCGGGTCTCTGGGAAATGGATGTCCTGGGCAAGCGGGCCAAGTGGCGCACCGTCTTTCTTCCCTTGCGCACCGTCACTGCCCTGCAACAGCATTGGGCAGACCGGGCCTTGGATTTCAGTTTTGGCCTAGCCGATCTACCGCTTTTGTCCCCGTTGGTGACCCCGGCGTTCGAGTCGGCCCAACAAAAGCACAGGACGCCAATAGGCGATCGGCGCGAGAGCGGGTTTTCACAAGACGGACTGTATCGGGTGATCAAGACCGCACTGCGGCGGATCTCCGAAGACGACAGTTTCGATCTTGACCCGGCGGAGCGGGCCCACTTGCGCCAGGCCGGACCGCATGCCTTCCGGCATACCTTCGGTACCCAAGCGGTAGCTGGCGAGGTGCCCCTTGATGTGCTACAGCGCGTCCTGGGTCACGCCAACCTGCAAACCACAACCATCTATGTGCAAGCGGAGAAAAAACGGTCGATTGCAGAGCTAGGGAAGTTTTTTCAGCGGTAGTAACAACCGGCAAGTGCTGGAGACCCCCGCTTGCGCTTAAGTACGCTAATTTCTGTTAGGCTTACGTACCCGTACGCAAGCTTAACTTCAAAACAAAACAGTAGGCCGGCTATCGCCGGCTAACTGTCTTTAACAACATCAGCCACACCCTCGTTTTTTCCTAGGCACCTACTATGAGTCGCAAAATATCTTTTCCTGTTGCTGAGCAATGGATTGAGGATCAACTCAGCGATCGCTCCTCACATCGCTCATTGTTCCAATCGGCAACCGGAGCCTATGCTGAAATGCAGATTGCGATTGTCAGCGAAGGCGCTAGAAGCAGTTTGTCAGTCACGGCAGCCGGGGTTTTTGGTGGATTCATCAAAACCTGGAAAGCAGGACTGATCGCATCGATCACAAAAGACATCATCCAAAAACTTGAAATCGATGTCAGTCGCGAGCGCATCAGGACCCTGCAGTTCGATATCTTTGGCCGATCTCAAGCTTCCAAAGATCTGAAAAACTACGCCATTGAACGACGCAATGGCGGAGGACGTGCCGCTCCACTGCCTGAGGTTCCCGATTCATTGAAAGCTGATGCCTATCAGTTCTTCCTGTGCCATGAAGACGACTTGAAACTCGCTGTACATAATCGACAATAGAATCATTTTAAAGAGAGGCGCCTTTATTTCGTTTTTGATCGGAATACGCGAAACATGCGCCGCTTCGCCGGGGCGTGTCGGTTCGTCTTCAACCAGGCAGTGCTACAAAAAACAATGACGCAGGCCAGGTTCATCGGTTACGTCGTCGTGGCGAAGCACCTGACGGCGTGGCGCAATGGAAAAGAAACGCCGAAGCAGAAAGATGCGCCGGTCCATCCCTTGCAACATGCGCTCAAGGATTTGCAACGGGCCTATTTCCCGCGCTTCAAGAAGAAAGGACCGGGCGATAGCTTCCTCTGCCCCGATCCCCAGCAATTCAAGCTCGATGTCGGAAATCGTCGCATCTTCCTGCCCTAGCTCGGCTGGATGCAGCTGCGTCTCTCCCGCGAGGTGCTGGGCATGCCCAAAAAAATGCCACGGTCTGTATTGACCCAGCAGAACCTGCTCAACTTACGCTGCTAATGCGAATGCCTCAGCAGGGGTTTTCATACCGAGCG
>NZ_JBDIYD010000019.1:0-48486 GCF_039649255.1 Dechloromonas sp. ZS-1
TCTTGAGCGACGGCGGAGAAACCGATACCGGCCAGCAGGGCCAGCACCAGGGACTTCTTGGCGATATTCTTGATCATTGTTTTCCCTCGTTGAAGAAAAATATTCGAAAAATTCGAAAACCCGTTAACCCGCCTCAATGCTTACTCAGGAGCCTTACGACGGACTTCCAGTTTATTTTGCCATAGCGCAATTGACGACTCCAAGTCATTTTGCTCAATGCTGTGTAATTTTTTGTGCTCTACGCAACAGCGTCCGTTGACCCAGACATGGCTGACGCATTCCCTGCCGGCAACGTGGATGAGGTGGGAAAGCGGGTCGTAGCAGGGGCGGGTTTCCAGTGTATTCAATTGAACCGCGCACAGGTCTGCTGCCTTTCCTGGGGTGATTGAGCCGATTTTGTGGCCCAGTCCCAAGGCTTGGGCGCCTTTGAGCGTGGCCATGCGCAGTACTTCCAGGGCGGGCAGGGCGCTCGCGTCGCCGCTCGTGCCTTTGGCCAGCAGGGCGGCCAGGCGCATTTCGCCGAACATGTCCAGTCGGTTATTGCTGGCGGCCCCGTCTGTTCCCAGGCCGACGGCAATGCCGGATTGTTGCATTTTTACGACAGATGCAATGCCGCTGCCCAGTTTCAGGTTCGATGTCGGGCAATGGGCGAGGTAGCTGCCGCTTTCAGCGATGCAGGCGAGGTCCTCATCGTTCATGTGGACCGCATGCACGCCAATGAAATTCGGGCCGGTGATGCCCAGTTTGTGCAGGCGCGCCAGCGGGCGAATGCCATCGCGTTCGAGCGCCTCGGTAATTTCCTGCGCGGTTTCATGAATATGGCAATGAATTGGCAAATTCAACTGGCCGGCGAGGGTGGCAATCCGTTCAAAGGTGGTGTCGCTGACCGTGTAAGGGGCGTGTGGCGCCAGGCAGAACCCAATCAGAGGGTGATTGAGCCAGCGTTCTCGTGTGGCCAGGCCTTGCGTCAGATAGTCCTCGGCATCGCTCGCGTAGCGGGTTGGAAATTCGAGGGTGGTGATGCCCAGCATCGCGCGCATGCCCAGTTCTGCGGCGGCTTCTGCGGCAGCGTCCGGGAAAAAATACATGTCGTTGAAACAGGTGATCCCGCCGCGCAGCATTTCTGCGCAGGCAAGTCGGGTGCCGTCGCGGACGAATTGGGCGCAGACGTGCTCGGCCTCGGTCGGCCAGATATGGTGTTGCAGCCAATCCATCAGCGGCAGGTCGTCTGCCAGGCCGCGCATCAGGTTCATGGCGGCGTGTGCATGAAGATTGATCAGGCCGGGAATCAGCAGGTGATCATCCAGCCGAACCCGTTCGGCGGGTCTGTAGCGCAGATGCGCTTCGCCGCTGGGCAAGAGATCGAGGATGCGTCCCTGATGGACGGCCACGGCGTGATTTTTGAGGAGGCCATCGGTGTCGACCGGGGCGATCCAGCGGGCCTCGATCAGCAGATCGATGCTCTGGGGGGTGTTTGTCATGGCATTAGGCTCTCGGTGCGGCATGCGCGCATGTTAAAATAAAAAATTGCGCTCAGTTCGCGCTGTGCCGTTCAACCCGATGTGTCATCGCGCAAGCGATGCGATAGTGAGTCATGGATCAATTCGCCAAAGAAACCCTGCCGATCAGTCTTGAAGACGAGATGCGGCGTTCCTATCTCGATTACGCGATGAGCGTGATCGTCGGCCGGGCCTTGCCGGATGCGCGGGATGGCCTGAAGCCGGTGCATCGCCGTGTGCTGTACGCGATGCACGAGACGAACAATGTCTGGAACCGTCCCTTCGTCAAATGTGCCCGCGTCGTCGGTGAGGTCATGGGTAAGTACCACCCGCACGGTGACTCGGCGATTTACGACACCCTGGTCCGGATGGCGCAGGACTTTTCCCTGCGTTACACGCTGGTCGATGGTCAGGGTAACTTCGGTTCGATCGACGGCGACAACGCGGCGGCCATGCGTTACACCGAGTGCCGCCTGGAGCGCATTGCTTCCGATCTGACGGCCGATATCGACAAGGAAACGGTCGATTTCGAACCCAACTACGACGGCAAGGAACTGGAGCCTTCTGTTCTCCCGACCCGGATTCCCAACCTGCTGATCAACGGCTCGGCTGGTATCGCGGTGGGGATGGCGACCAACGTGCCGCCGCACAACCTGCGCGAAGTGGTGCGTGGTTGCCTGGCGCTGCTGGAAAATCCGGCCATCTCGATTGATGACCTGATCGCCCTGATCCCGGCGCCGGATTTCCCGACTGCCGGTCTGATTTACGGCGTGATGGGGGTGCGCGAGGGCTATCGCACCGGCCGTGGTCGCGTCGTCATGCGCGCCCGTACCCATTTTGAAGACATCGGCCGGGGCGACCGTCAGGCGCTGATCGTCGACGAGATTCCCTATCAGGTGAACAAGAAGAGCCTGATCGAAAAGATCGCCGAGCTGGTCAACGACAAGAAGATCGAAGGCATTTCGGACATTCGCGACGAGTCGGACAAGTCCGGCATGCGCATCGTCATCGAGCTGAAGCGTGGCGAAGTCGGCGAGGTGGTGCTGAACAACCTGTACAAGCAGACCCAGCTGCAGGACACCTTCGGCATGAACATGGTGGCGTTGGTCGATGGTCAGCCGCGTTTGCTGAACCTGAAGCAGGCGCTGGAATGCTTCCTGTCGCACCGCCGCGAAGTGGTCACCCGTCGCACGGTCTTCGAATTGCGCAAGGCGCGCGAGCGCGGGCATATCCTCGAAGGTCTGGCCGTTGCGCTGTCCAACGTCGATGAAATCATCGCCCTGATCAAGGCCGCGCCAACGCCGCCGGATGCGAAGCGCAGCCTGATGGGCCGCGAATGGCGCAGCCCCATCGTCGAGGAAATGCTCCTGCGCGCCTCGTCCGATGCTTCTCGTCCGGAAGGGCTGGCCCCCGAGTTCGGTTTGTCCGAGCAGGGCTATCGTCTCTCCGACGCCCAGGCCCAGGCCATTCTCGAACTCCGCCTGCAGCGCCTGACCGGCCTCGAGCAGGACAAGATCGTCGGCGAATATAAGGAAGTCATGGACAAGATCGTCGACCTGCTCGACATCCTGGCCAAGCCGGAACGCATCACGGCGATCATCGTCGATGAACTGAACCAGATCAGTGAGCAATACGGCGACGACCGCAAGTCGGAAATCGTGCTGCATACTCAGGAACTCGGTATCGAGGACCTGATCACCCCGACCGACATGGTTGTGACCCTGTCGCACGGTGGCTACATCAAGGCCCAGCCGCTCGCCGACTATCGTGCCCAGAAGCGCGGTGGACGCGGCAAGCAGGCCGCGGCGATCAAGGATGAAGATTTCGTCGATCATCTGTTCGTGGCCAACACCCATGACTACATCCTGTGCTTCTCGAACCGCGGCCGCTGCTACTGGCTCAAGGTCTACGAAGCGCCGCAGGGCAGCCGCAACAGCCGCGGCAAGCCGATCGTCAATCTCTTCCCGCTCGAAGAGGGCGAGAAGATCAACGCCGTGTTGCCGGTAAAGGAATTTGCCGACGACAAGTTCGTCTTCATGGCCACCCGCTCGGGTACCGTCAAGAAGACCCCGCTGTCCGACTTCTCCAACCCGCGCAAGGCCGGCATCATTGCGGTCGACCTGCTGGATGACGATTATTTGATCGGCGTCGAACTGACCACCGGCCAGAGCGACATCGTGCTGGTGTCCGATGCTGGCAAGGCAGTCTGGTTCGATGAGGGCGATGTCCGCCCGATGGGCCGTGGCGCCCGTGGTGTGCGCGGCATGAAGCTGCAGGATGGTCAGGCCGTGATTTCCCTGCTGGTGGCCGAGAGCGATCAGCAGTCGGTGCTGGTGGCGACCGAGAACGGTTTCGGCAAGCGCACCGTGCTGGCCGACTTCCGTCATTCCGGTCGCGGCACCCAGGGCGTCAAGGCGATTGCCGAAAGCGAGCGCAACGGTGCCGTGATCGGCGCCAAGCTGGTTGATGACAACGACGAAGTGATGATGATCACGACCGGCGGCGTGTTGATCCGCACCCGCGTCTCCGAGATTCGCGGCATGGGCCGGGCAACCCAGGGTGTGACCCTGATTGCGCTGGATGAAGGCGAAAAGCTGGCTGGTCTGGAAAAAGTGGCGGAATCCGTGGCTGAGGTGGATGCCGAGGCCCCGACGGTCGACGGCGAAAATGGGGCCGAAACCGGCGCAACGGATGCCGCACCGGCAGCCGAGTCGGGCGACGAGCAAGCAGGTGGAGAAGCGTAAATGAGCCGTATCTGGAATTTCAGCGCCGGCCCGGCTGCCTTGCCGGAAGCGGTGCTCAAGCAGGCGCAGGAAGAATTGCTGGACTGGCATGGCGCGGGATGCAGCGTCATGGAGATGAGTCACCGTGGCAAGGAATTCACCGCCATCATCGAGCAGGCCGAAGCCGATCTGCGCGAGTTGATGGGGATTCCCGAGCAGTACAAGGTGCTCTTCCTGCAGGGCGGCGCCACGCAGCAGTTTGCCCAGATTCCGATGAACCTGCTGGCCGGCCGCTCGGCCGATTACATCGTGACCGGCTCCTGGTCCAAGAAGGCCGTCAAGGAAGCGCAGCGTATCGGCACGGTGCGGGTCGCCGCGAGCACGGAAGCGAGCAATTTCACCCGTCTGCCGACCGGTGAGGAAATCAAGCTCGATCCGTTCGCTGCCTATCTGCACGTCTGTACCAACGAAACCATTCACGGCGTCGAAATTCCGGCCGAGCGGATTGCCGATGTGGGCGTGCCGCTGGTGGCAGACATGTCGTCGCACATCCTGTCGCGCCCGGTGCCGGTTGAAAAATTCGGCCTGATCTACGCCGGCGCTCAGAAGAACATTGGCCCGTCGGGCGTCACGCTGGTCATCGTCCATCGCGATCTGCTCGGTATGGCGCCGCTGTCGACGCCGACCGTCATGGATTACGCGGTGATGGCCGAGAACGGCTCCATGCTGAACACGCCGCCGACCTACGGGATTTACATCGCCGGCCTCGTTTTCCAGTGGCTCAAGCAGCAGGGTGGTCTGGCGGCCATCGAGGCGGTCAACATCGAAAAAGCCCGTATTTTGTACGACTGCATCGATCAGTCCGGCGGTTTCTATACCAACCCGGTCGATCCGGATTGCCGCTCGCGCATGAACGTCCCCTTCGTGCTGGCCGATGCAGCGCTGGACGCTGCCTTCCTGGCCGAATCCAAGGCCGTGGGTCTGGCCTCCCTGAAAGGCCACAAGTCCGTGGGCGGCATGCGTGCCTCGATCTACAACGCCGTGCCGCTCGCCGGCGTGCAGGCGCTGGTCGATTTCATGAACGACTTTATGAAGCGCAAGGGCTGAGCCGATGAGCGACGATCTGCAGACAGCACTGGCCGGCGTGCGCGCCGACATCGACCACATCGACAGCGAACTGCTGCGCCTGCTGAATGCGCGCGCGCAGTGCGCCCAGAAAGTGGGCGAGATCAAGGCGGAGTTTGGCGACGCCGGGTTCATCTATCGTCCGGAACGCGAGGCGCAGGTGCTGCGTCGCCTGCAGGATGTCAATCCGGGGCCGTTGCCGAACGAGAACATCACCTTCTTCTTCCGTGAAGTGATGTCGGCCTGCCTGTCGCTCGAACAGCCGCTCGGCGTGGCCTTTCTCGGCCCCTTGGGGACATTTTCCGAATCGGCGGCGACCAAGCATTTCGGCCATGCCGCCCGCCTGCTGCCGCAAGTCTCGATCGACGATGTCTTCCGCGAAGTTGAAGCCGGGCATGCGCATTACGCCGTGGTGCCGGTCGAGAATTCGACGGAAGGCGCTGTCGGTCGCACCATGGACCTGCTGCTCGGTTCCTCGCTGAAAATCTGCGGTGAAGTGGTCCTGCGCATTCACCAGAACCTGCTCTCCAACGAGACGGATCTGAATCAGATCACGCGCGTGTATTCGCACGCCCAGTCGCTCGCTCAGTGCCACGAATGGCTGAACCGCATGTTGCCGAATGCCCAGCGCATCTCGGTCGGCAGCAATGCCCAGGCTGCCCAGAAGGCCGCCGAAGAGCCGGGGGCTGCGGCGATCGCCGGTGAGGCCGCTGCCGCCCGCTACCAGTTGCCGAAGCTCGCTGAGAACATCGAGGACGAGCCGAACAACACGACGCGCTTCCTGGTCATGGGGCGTCAGGATGCCGGCATTTCCGGCCGCGACAAGACCTCCCTGATCATGTCCGCGCCGAACCGCACCGGATCGCTGCACGACCTCCTGCTGCCGTTCTCCGATGCCGGTGTCTCGATGAGCCGTCTGGAGTCGCGTCCGGCCCGCCACGCGCTCTGGGAATACGTGTTCTACGTCGATGTCGAAGGTCACCGCGACGAGCCCGCCGTCAAGCAGGCGCTCGACGCCCTGGCCGGCCGCGCCGCTTACCTGAAGATCCTCGGCTCCTACCCGGTTGCCGTTTACTGAGAGTGATCCATGAGTCTCGTTGAAAACGCCCTGTCCTACGTTCGTGCCATTTCGCCCTATCAGCCGGGCAAGCCGATCACCGAACTGGCCCGCGAAATGGGTATCCCGGTCGAGCGCATCGTCAAGCTGGCTTCCAACGAGAACCCGCTGGGCATGAGCCCGAAGGCGCGTCAGGCCGTTGAGGCGGCCGTTGCCGGGATCGAGCGCTACCCGGATCAGTTCGACCTGATCGCCAAGGTGGCCGGTCGTTGCGGGGTGGGGCAGAACCAGGTCGTGCTGGGCAACGGCTCGAACGACGTGCTCGACCTGATTGCCCGCGTGTTTCTTGCGCCGGGGCGTTCTGCCGTGTTTTCGCAGCATGCCTTCGCGGTTTACCCGCTCGCCACACTGTCGACCGGCGCCGAACTGATCGCCGTGCCGGCCAAGGCCTATGGCCACGATCTCGACGCCATGCGCGCGGCGATTCGCCCTGATACGCGCATCGTCTGGATTGCCAACCCGAACAACCCGACCGGCAATTTCCTGCCCTATGCCGACGTGCGCGCCTTCATGGAAAGCGTACCGAAGGACGTCGTGGTGGTGCTCGACGAGGCTTACAACGAATACATTCCGCCGGCCGAACGGGTCGATACCGCCGCCTGGCTGGCTGATTTCCCGAATCTGGTGATCTGCCGCACCTTCTCCAAGATCTACGGCCTGGCGGGTCTGCGCGTCGGCTATGGTCTGGCTTCGGCCGCCGTGGCCGACCTGATGAACCGCGTACGCCAGCCGTTCAATGTGAACAACCTGGCCCTGGCCGGCGCGCTTGCCGCGCTGGATGATGTGGATTTCCTGAACGCGAGTTACGAGCTCAATCGTGCCGGCATGGCGCAGATTGTCGCGGCGCTGGATCAACTCGGCCTGGAACATATTCCCTCCTGCGGCAACTTCGTGACCTTCCGTGCCGGCGATGCCGCTGCGGTCAATCAGAAACTCCTGCAGCAGGGCGTCATCGTTCGCCCGATTGCCGGCTATGGCCTGCCCGAGTGGCTGCGCGTGACCATCGGCAAGGCCGAGGAAAACGCGCGCTTCATCGAGGCGCTGCAGAAGGCGCTGTAAATGGACGCCGGGCTGCCCGAGTTTGGCAAGGTCGTTGTCTTTGGCACCGGCCTGATCGGCGGGTCCTTTGCCCTGGGCTTGAAAGAAGCCGGCATGGTGGAGGAGGTGGTCGGTTTCGGTCGCACCCCCGCCACGCTGAAGGCGGCGCAGGCGCTGGGCGTGATCGACCGGGCCGGGATCAATCCGGCACATGAGATCGGTGATGCCGACCTCGTCCTGGTCGCCACGCCGGTGGCGCAGATGCCGGAAATTTTCAACCGCATTGCCCCCTATCTGGGGCCGAACACCATCGTCACCGATGGCGGTTCGACCAAGGGCGATGTGGTGGCGGCGGCGCGTGCGGCGTTCAAGGGGCATATCGGGAAATTCGTCCCGGCGCATCCGATTGCCGGCGCCGAGAACAGCGGCCCGAGTGCGGCGCGCTGGGATCTGTATCAGAACAAGAAAGTGGTGGTCACGCCGCTGCCGGAGAACAACGACGAGCGGCTGGATCGCGTCAAGCGCGCCTGGTCGCTGTGCGGGGCGGACATTTATGAACTGACGCCCGAGATGCACGACCGTGTCTTCGCGGCGGTCAGTCATCTGCCCCATCTCCTGTCGTTCGCGCTGGTGCATGACCTGGCTGTGCGTGACGATGCGGACCTCTTCTTTACCTTTGCTGCCTCCGGTTTTCGCGACTTCACCCGCATCGCGGCCAGTCATCCGGAAATGTGGCGCGACATCTGTCTGGCCAACCGCACGGCGCTGCTGGGCGAACTCGACAGCTATCGCCGTCAGCTCGATGAGTTGCATGCGGCGCTCTCGGACAACGACGGCTCGCGCCTCGAAGAAATTTTCGGCATTGCCCGGCAGGCCCGGCGCGACTGGGCGGGCGGCTGATCATGTCACGGCTGCTGCGCTGCCTCATCCTTGGATGCTGGGTCGCGCTGCAGCCGCTGCTTGCTCCGGCTGCAGCGCCGGAGATCCTGCTCGCGAATGTCTATCGCGAGGGCATCGATGTCGGTGCCTATCTGGTCAGTGAAAAACTCGATGGTGTGCGTGCGATCTGGGATGGCGAGCACCTGCGTTTTCGCAGCGGTTTGCCCGTGGCAGCGCCCGAGTGGTTCATCGCTGCTTTGCCCAAAGTGCCGCTCGACGGCGAGCTGTGGGCCGGACGCGGCACCTTCGAGCGCTTGTCCGGCATCGTGCGCAAGGCGGTGCCGGTCGATGAAGAGTGGCGCCAGGTGCGCTACATGATTTTCGAACTGCCGGGCGCGCCGGGCGATTTCGCCACACGGGCGCGCCAGATCGAGGCTGTGGTGCAGTCGGCGCAGTTGCCCTGGCTGCAGGCGATTGAGCAGCGTCCGGCGGTCGACCGTCGCCAGGTGGCCAAAATGCTCGCCGATGTGTTGAAGGCTGGTGGTGAAGGCCTGATGTTGCATCGTGCCGATGCATCCTATGAAACCGGCCGCAGCGATACCTTGCTCAAAGTGAAGCCCTGGCTGGATGCCGAAGGTGTGGTCGTCGCGCATCTGCCGGGCAAGGGGCGTCACGCCGGTCGTCTGGGGGCTGTGCGCCTGCGTTTGCCGGATGGGCGCCATCTGTCGATCGGCACGGGATTTACCGATGCCCAGCGCGATGCTCCGCCGCCTCTGGGGAGTGTCGTGACCTATCGCTACCGCGAACTGACGGCCAGCGGGCTGCCCCGATTCGCCAGTTTTCTCCGTATCCGGACGGATTGAGCGGCGGCATGCGCTAAAATCCCGCGCTTCTCCTTTGTGCGGGTGATGTTGTGAGCCACGAATTCCTCGACCTTCCCCAGTTGCTGTCCGCTGCCGGCACGGTGCGCCTGCCCGGCTCGAAGAGCATTTCCAACCGCGTGCTGCTGCTGGCGGCGCTCTCTGCCGGCGTGACCGAAGTGCGCGACCTACTGGCTTCCGACGACACGGAACGCATGCTCGAGGCCCTGCAGGCGCTGGGCGTGGGGGTCGAGTCGCTGGGCGATGAGGCGTGGCGCATCACCGGCTGTGGCGGTGTTTTCCCGGTCAAGCAGGCCGAACTCTTCCTGGGGAATGCTGGCACCGCCTTCCGTCCGCTCACGGCCGCCCTGGCGCTGGCCGGCGGCGATTACATCCTGAAGGGCGTGCCGCGCATGCATGAGCGCCCGATTGGCGATCTGGTCGATGGGCTGCGTCAGCTGGGTGCGGACGTGACCTACCTCGGCAACGACGGTTATCCGCCGCTGCATCTCAAGCCGGCAAGCATTCGTCCGGGCGGCAGTGTCCAGGTGCGCGGCGATGTCTCCAGCCAGTTCCTGACCGGCCTGTTGATGGCCTTGCCGCTGACCGGCGAGACGGTGACGGTCGACGTGGTGGGGGAGCTGATTTCCAAACCGTATATCGAGATCACGCTGGCCACGATGGCGCGTTTTGGCGTCACGGTGGTGCGTGACGGCTGGCAGCGCTTTACGGTCAAGGCCGGCAGCCACTATGTGTCGCCGGGTGTGGTCTATGTCGAGGGCGATGCTTCGTCCGCTTCGTATTTCCTCGCCCTGGGCGCCATCGGCGGCGGTCCGGTGCGCGTCGAAGGGGTCGGTCGCGACTCCATCCAGGGCGATGTGAAATTTGCCGATGCGCTGGCGCAGATGGGGGCGGTGATCGAGATGGGGCCGAACTGGATGTCGGCCCAGGCGCCGGCCGGCGGTCTGCAGGCGGTCGACCTCGATTGCAACCATATTCCCGATGCCGCCATGACCCTGGCGACGGCGGCGTTGTTCGCCAAGGGCACGACGGTGCTGCGCAATATCGCCAGCTGGCGCGTCAAGGAAACCGACCGCATTGCCGCGATGGCAAACGAACTGCGCAAGCTCGGTGCCGAGGTGGAAGAGGGCGAGGATTTCATCCGCGTGACGCCGGTCGACCGTCTGGCATCGCCGCCGGAAGGCATCGACACCTATGACGACCATCGCATGGCCATGTGCTTCTCCCTGGCTGCCTTCGGGACGCCGCTGCGCATCAATGATCCCAAGTGCGTGGCCAAGACCTTCCCGGATTATTTTCAGCGCTTTGCCGGCGTCACCCGCGCGGCGCCGGTCATCGCCATCGACGGCCCCTCGGCGTCCGGCAAGGGGACGGTCGCCGGCCGGGTGGCGGCGGCGCTCGGCTTTGCCTATCTCGATTCCGGCGCGCTGTATCGCCTGACTGCGCTGGCAGCCCATCGGGCCGAGGTGGATTGGGCGGATGAAGCCGGTGTCGCGTCGATTGCCGCAGAACTTGATGTTGAATTCATCGGTGAAGACATCCGCCTCAATGGTGTGGCGGTGGGCGATGCCATCCGTACCGAAGCGATCTCCGCCGGAGCCTCCAAAGTGGCGGCATTGCCTGCTGTCCGCGAGGCTTTGCTGTTCCGTCAGCGCATCTTCAACCGTGCGCCGGGGCTGGTCGGTGATGGCCGGGATATGGGCTCGGTGGTCTTCCCGCAGGCGGTCCTCAAGGTCTTCCTGACGGCCAGTGCCGAGGCGCGCGCGGATCGTCGCTATAAACAGTTGATCGGCAAGGGTTTCTCTGCTAATCTCCCCGACCTTCTGGCGGACCTTCGCGAACGTGACGCGCGCGATGCGCAGCGCAGCGTAGCGCCACTCCGCCAGGAAGCTGATGCCAAGTTGCTCGACACCACGTCGCTTTCGATTGAGGAAGCGGTGCAGCAGGTGCTTGATTGGGCGGCAGAAGCAGCAGTGCAGTAAGCAGTACGGCGTTGCCGGTCGCAATGATCGGCAACGATTTTTAAACCTCAACCCGCTGCGGGCCGTTCGGTTCGTGGCATGAAAGTCTCTCCGTAATGGAATCTTTTGCTCAACTATTTGAAGAGTCCCTGGCCCGTCAGGAAATGCGCCAAGGCGAAGTCATCACTGCTGAAGTGGTGTCCATCGATCACAACTTCGTCGTGGTCAATGCCGGCCTGAAGTCCGAATCCTACGTTCCGGTCGAGGAATTCCTGAACGATCAGGGCGAACTCGAAGTCAAGGAAGGCGATTTCATTCAAGTCGCCATCGAAATGCTGGAAGACGGTTTCGGCGCCACCCGCCTGTCGCGTGATCGCGCCAAGCGCATCGCAGCCTGGAACTTCCTTGAGCAAGCTCTGAACGAAAACACCCTGGTGACCGGCACGATCACCGGCAAGGTCAAGGGCGGTCTGACCGTCATGTCCAACGGTGTCCGCGCCTTCCTGCCGGGCTCTCTGGTCGACATGCGTCCGGTCAAGGACACCACCCCGTACGAAGGCAAGACCCTGGAATTCAAGGTCATCAAGCTGGATCGCAAGCGCAACAACGTCGTGCTGTCCCGCCGCGCCGTGCTGGAAGCCACCGCTGACGCCGATCGCGAAAAGCTGATGGAAAACCTGAAGGAAGGTACCGTCGTCAAGGGTATCGTCAAGAACATCACCGACTACGGCGCATTCGTCGACCTGGGCGGCATCGATGGTCTGCTGCACATCACCGACCTGGCCTGGCGCCGTGTCCGTCACCCGTCCGAAGTGCTGGCCGTGGGCGACGAAGTCACCGCCAAGATCCTCAAGTTCGACGCCGAGAAGAACCGCGTCTCCCTGGGCATGAAGCAACTGGGCGACGATCCGTGGGTTGGCATCGCCCGCCGCTACCCGGCTGGTACCCGCCTGTTCGGCAAGGTCACCAACCTGACCGACTACGGTTCATTCGTTGAAATCGAGCAGGGCATCGAAGGTCTGGTGCACGTCTCCGAAATGGATTGGACCAACAAGAACGTTCACCCGTCTAAGGTTGTTGCCTTGGGTGACGAAGTTGAAGTCATGATCCTCGAGATCGACGAAGAGCGTCGCCGTATCTCCCTGGGTATGAAGCAGTGCATGCCGAACCCGTGGGATGACTTCGCGATGAACCACAAGAAGGGCGACAAGGTCCGTGGCGCCATCAAGTCGATCACCGACTTCGGTATCTTCATCGGTCTGCCTGGCGGCATCGACGGTCTGGTTCACCTGTCCGACCTGTCCTGGAGCCAGTCTGGCGAAGAAGCGATCCGCAACTTCAAGAAGGGCGACGAAGTCGAGGCAGTTGTGCTCGGCATCGACGTCGAGAAGGAGCGTATCTCCCTGGGTATCAAGCAGCTCGAAGGCGACCCGTACGCCAACTTCATCGCTACCCACGAGAAGAACAGCGTCACCCGTGGCACGGTCAAGACCGTTGATGCCAAGGGCGCCGTTGTCACCCTCGATGGCGAAAACGAAGGCTACCTGCGTGCTTCCGAGTTCTCCCGCGATCGTATCGACGATCTGTCGCAGCACCTGAAGGTGGGCGACGAGATCGAAGCCATGATCATCAACGTCGACCGCAAGACCCGTGGTATCAGCCTGTCCATCAAGGCGAAGGATCAAGCTGAACAGCACGAAGCCATGCAGAAGCTGGCTGCTGATTCCTCGGCTGCTTCCGGTACGACCAACCTGGGTGCGCTGCTGAAGGCCAAGCTGAACCAGCAAGGCTGATAAGGCGAAAGCATGACCAAATCCGAGCTCATCGCCCGGCTGGCGGAGCGGTTTCCGCAGTTGGTGGCGAAAGATGCCGATTTTGCGGTCAAGATGATTCTCGATGCGATGTCCGACGCCCTGGTGCGCGGGGATCGTATCGAGATCCGCGGATTCGGCAGCTTTGCGCTCAACTACCGGCCGCCGCGCACGGGCCGTAACCCCAAGTCCGGGGAGAAGGTCAGTGTTCCTGCCAAGTGGGTTCCCCACTTCAAGGCAGGAAAAGAACTGCGCGAGCGCGTCGATCAAGAGATCTGACGCGCCCCGCGCCGGCGCAATGTGGTAGATTCAGGGCAGTGAACCGGTTTCACTGCCCTTTTTTATTTTGATACTCATGACAGCTTTGACCTGGGCGATCCGCCTGATCATCTTTGCCGTACTGGTGCTGTTTGCCCTCCAGAATTCCGGGGTGGTGGTGCTCAATCTGCTGCCCGGGCAGATCTGGGAAGCACCGCTGGTCATTCTGCTGCTGGCCTTCTTTGCCGGTGGCGCCGTGCTGGGTGTGCTTTCCGTTGTCGGTACGCTGTTTCGCCAGCGCCGCGAAATTGCACGCCTGAAGCGTGAATTGGCCAAGCCCGCTGTCTCTCTTCCGGAACCCCCTCCGGCCGCATGAACGATCTTTTTGAATACTGGCAGCTGCTGCTGATCCCGCTCTTTTTTGGGCTGGGCTGGGCGGCGGCGCGCGTCGATATGCGACAGGTGGTACACGAATCCCGTGCCCTGCCGCGTTCTTATTTTCAGGGCCTGAACTTCCTGCTCAACGAGCAGCCGGACAAGGCCATCGATTCTTTCCTGGAAGTGGCCAAGGTCGACTCGGAAACCGTGGAGCTGCACTTTGCACTCGGTAACCTGTTTCGCCGTCGCGGTGAGACCGATCGCGCCATCCGCATGCACCAGAACCTGATCGACCGCCCGGATATCGAAGAGGGCGTTCGTTTGCATGCCTTGTCCGAACTGGGGCAGGATTTCCTGAAGGCCGGTCTGCTTGATCGCGCCGAAGAAATTTTCAACAAGCTCCTGGAGAGCGACTACGCCCAGGAAGCCAAACGTAACCTGCTGGAGATTTACCAGGTTGAAAAGGAATGGCTGAAAGCCATCACGATTGCCCGCGAACTGCCCGAGTTTGTGACGCAGCAGGATATCGCCGAGTTTTACTGTGAGCTGGCGGCAGACGAACTGATGCGCTCCCGCCCGGAAGAGGCACGGAGCCATCTGGAGGCGGCCGTGCAGCAAAACCGCAAATGTGTGCGGGCCAGTCTCCTGCTCGGTGATCTGGCTTTGCAGTCCGGTCAGCTGGATGAAGCGATTGCCGCCTGGCAGCGCATCGAGCAGCAGGATCCCCCTTATCTGGCCTTGGTCGCCCATCGTTTGCTCGAAACTTATCGCAAACTGGGCCGTCGCGAGGAGGGGATTGCCTTGTTGCGCGGTTATCTCGAACGCTATGCCTCGCTCGACCTGCTGGAAGTGGTCTATCAGCTGGTTCTGGAGAATGAAGGGAATGAGGCGGCTTATCGCCTGGTGCGCGCCGAGCTGCAGCGTAACCCGAGCCTGCTTGGCCTGGAAAAGCTGATGACGGCGCATCTGCCGATTGCGCCGCCTGAGGTGCGGAGCGATGTCGATCTGGCACGCACCATCATCCAGGGCTATACCCGCCGTCTGTCGCGCTATCGCTGTAACGACTGCGGCTTCAAGGCGCGTCAGTTCTACTGGCGCTGTCCGGCCTGCGGCGGGTGGGAAACCTATCCGCCACGCCGGACGGAGGAATTTGACCAGTCCATGTGAGTGGACCGTCGGACAGATTGGATGGCCGCCCGGCCATCGCGTTGAATGAATGGAACGGAACATACTGTGAGCGACATGCTGGAAAAAGTGGCGCAGGTGCGCCTGCTCGTGGTCGGCGACGTGATGCTCGACCGTTACTGGTTTGGTGACGTCAGCCGGATTTCCCCGGAGGCCCCGGTGCCGGTCGTCAAGATCGAGCGCCAGGAGGAGCGTTTGGGCGGTGCGGCCAACGTGGCGCGCAATGCCGGCTCGCTGGGCGCCGTGACTGCACTCTTGTCCGTGGTCGGCGATGACGATGCCGGACGCACCCTCGGTCGACTGCTCGAAGAGGGCCAGATCGACGCCGGCCTGCATGTCGATGCCGATATCGACACCATCGTCAAACTGCGCGTCATCGGCCGCCAGCAGCAATTGCTGCGCATCGATTTCGAAACCCCGCCGTCGCACGAAATCCTGCAGGCCAAGCTGGCCGATTTCGAGAGCCGGGTCAATCAGTGCGATGTGGTGATCCTCTCCGACTACGGCAAGGGCGGGCTGACGCACATCGCGGAGATGATCCGTATTGCCCGCGCTGCCGACAAGCCGGTGCTGGTCGATCCCAAGGGCGACGATTGGGCGAAATACGCCGGCGCCACCGTGATCACCCCGAACCGGGGCGAGCTGAAGCAGGTGGTCGGCAGCTGGAAAGATGAGGCCGAACTCGCCGCCAAGGCTACCAAGCTGCGCGGCGATCTCGGTCTGGAGGCGCTGCTGGTGACGCGCAGCGAAGAGGGGATGACCCTCTTTGCCGACGAGGTTCACCACCAGCCGGCGCTGGCCCGTGAAGTCTTCGATGTCTCCGGTGCAGGCGATACCGTGATCGCCACGCTGGCCGTCATGCTCGCTGCCGGGGCCGATTGGGCCGAGGCGATTCGTGTCGCCAACATTGCCGCCGGCATCGTGGTCGGCAAACTGGGGACGGCTGTCGTCACCCGCCAAGAATTACTTGCAGCCCTTTAAGGAGCGCTCATGTCCTATATCGTCGTGACCGGTGCCGCCGGTTTCATTGGTTCCAACATCGTCAAGGCGCTCAATGAGCGCGGCGTGAAGAACATCATCGCGGTCGACAACCTGACCAAGGCCGACAAGTTCAAGAACCTGATCGATTGCGACATCGCCGATTACGTCGACAAGCAGGATTTCATTGCCCGCATCCAGGCCGGTCATTACGACGGCGAGATCGAGGCCATCCTGCACGAAGGCGCCTGTTCCGACACCATGGAAACCGATGGCCGCTACATGATGGAGAACAACTACCGTTACTCCATGATCCTGCTCGACTGGTGCCAGGACCAGGACGTCCAGTTCCTCTACGCTTCGTCGGCCGCCACCTATGGCGCCAGCAGCGTCTTCAAGGAAGAGCGTCAGTACGAAGGCCCGCTCAACGTCTACGGCTATTCGAAGTTCCTGTTCGACCAGATCGTGCGTCAGCGCCTGGAAAAGAATCCGTCTTCGCAGATCGTCGGTTTCCGCTACTTCAACGTCTATGGCCCGCGCGAGTACCACAAGGGGCGCATGGCCTCGGTGGCCTTCCACAACTTCAACCAGTTCCGTGCCGAAGGCAAGGTGAAGCTGTTCGAAGGCTCGCACGGCTACGAAAACGGCGGCCAGATGCGCGACTTCGTGTTCGTCGGCGATGTGGCCAAGGTCAATCTCTTCTTCCTGGACCATCCGGAAAAGTCGGGGATTTTCAACCTCGGCTCCGGGCGGGCGCAGAGCTTCAACGATGTCGCCGTGGCGGCGGTCAACGGCTGCCGCAAGGCCAAAAACGAGGCGCCGCTCACGCTGGCGGAACTCCGCAGCCAGGGCCTGCTCGAATACACCGCTTTCCCCGAAGCCCTGAAGGGCAAGTACCAGGCCTTCACCCAGGCCGACCTGAGCAACCTGCGCGCAGCCGGTTACGAGGCGCCGATGGCCACGGTCGAGGAGGGCGTTTCCCAATATATCGAGTGGCTGCACAAGCATGTATAAAACCCTGCAGGACTTCGTCGGCAACACCCCGCTCGTGCGCCTGGTGCGCATTCCGGGCGCGGACAACGACGTACGCGGCAATGTCATCCTGGCCAAGCTGGAAGGCAACAATCCGGCCGGTTCGGTCAAGGACCGGCCCGCCCTGTCGATGATCCAGCGCGCCGAGGCGCGCGGCGACATCAAGCCGGGCGACACCCTGATCGAGGCGACCTCCGGTAACACCGGCATCGCACTGGCCATGGCGGCAGCGATCAAGGGCTACCGCATGATTCTCGTGATGCCGGAAAACCAGAGCATCGAACGCCGCCAGAGCATGCGTGCCTACGGCGCCGAGCTGGTCCTGACGCCCAAGGATGGCGGCATGGAACTGGCGCGCGACGTGGCCGAGAAAATGCGCGACGAAGGCAAGGGCATCATCCTCGACCAGTTCGGCAATCCGGATAACCCGATTGCCCACTATGAAGGCACCGGGCCGGAAATCTGGCGCGATACCGACGGGCGCGTGACCCACTTCGTGTCCAGCATGGGGACGACGGGGACCATCATGGGCACCAGCCGTTTCCTGAAGGAAAAAAATCCGGCCATCCAGATCGTCGGTTGTCAGCCGGACGAAGGCAGTCAGATTCCCGGCATCCGCAAATGGCCGGAAGCCTATCTGCCGAAAATCTATGCCCCGACCAACGTTGACCGTATCGAATACGTCAGCCAGGCCGATGCCGAGGCAATGACGCGTCGGCTGGCCACCGAGGAAGGCATCTTTGCCGGTATTTCCTCCGGCGGCGCACTCGCCGTGGCACTGCGCCTGTCGCAGCAGCTGGAAAACGCCACCATCGTCAGCATCATCTGTGACCGGGGCGATCGCTACCTGTCGACCGGGGTGTTTCCGGCATGATGCCCGTCCTGGTATTCGACATCGAGACCATTCCCGATGTCGCCGGCTTCCGCCGTCTGAATGACCTGCCGGCCGAGCTCTCCGATGCCGAGGTCGCGGCGCTCGCCTTCCAGCAGCGTCGGGCCCGGACCGGTAACGACTTCCTGCAGTTGCACCTGCAGCGGGTGGTGACCATCTCCTGCGCCTTGCGCACGATGGACGGGTTCAAGGTCTGGTCGCTCTCCGAGCCCGATCTCGACGAGGGCGCGATCATCCAGCGCTTTTTCGACGGCATCGAGAAATTCACGCCGCAGATCGTGTCGTGGAACGGCGGCGGCTTCGACCTGCCGGTGCTGCATTACCGCGCCATGCTGCATGGCGTCTCGGCGCCGCGTTACTGGGACATGGGCGACGGCAACTATGCCGATTCGCGCGAGTTCAAGTGGAACAACTACATCAGCCGCTATCACACCCGCCATCTCGACCTGATGGACCTGCTGGCCCTCTATAACGGCCGCGCCAACGCGCCGCTCGACGAACTGGCCAAGCTCTTCGGCTTTCCCGGCAAGCTCGGCATGGATGGCGGCAAGGTCTGGGATGCCTGGCAGGACGGCGGAATCGCCGGTATTCGCGATTACTGCGAGACCGATGTCGTCAATACCTATCTCGTCTATAACCGTTTCCGCCGCCTGCGCGGCGAGTTGACGGCTGACGAGGAGCGCAGTGAAACCGAGTTCATCCGGGCCCACCTCGACAAGATCGGCGCACCTCATTGGCAGGAGTTTCTGGCTGCCTGGGGCTGAATGACGCCGTGGTCGGCGCTATAATTACCAGTTCTAACTCAACAACGCAGAGAGATCTAGCAATGGCACTCAACAACGTTCCGTCCGGCAAGTCCCTCCCCGATGATTTCAACGTCATCATCGAGATTTCGGCCCATTCCGATCCGGTCAAGTACGAAGTCGACAAGGAATCCGGCGCGATCTTCGTCGATCGCTTCATGGGTACCGCCATGCACTATCCGTGCAACTACGGCTACATCAACAACACCATCGCCGGTGACGGTGACCCGGTTGACGTGCTCGTCGTCTCCCCGTTCGCCCTGCCGCCGGGCGTCGTCGTCCGTTGCCGCCCGCTGGGCATGCTGGCCATGGAAGACGAAGGTGGTCAGGACGCCAAGCTGCTGGCCGTGCCGGTCGACAAGCTGACCCCGCTGTACAAGGATGCCAAGAGCTTCGAAGACGTGCCGGAAATCCTGCGCAACCAGATCGCTCACTTCTTCGAGCACTACAAGGATCTGGAAAAGGGCAAGTGGGTCAAGGTGCTGGGCTGGCAAGGCATTGAAGAAGCCCGCAAGGAAGTCATGGACGGCGTTGCCCGCTACCAGGCCGAAGCCAAGTAATCTGTCAGGTTGAGCTGTATGCTGCGTATCGCCGTTGCCCAGTTCAACGCCACCGTCGGTGACCTGACGGGCAACGTCGAACGCATCCTGACCTGCGCCGCCGAGGCGAAAGCCCGCGGCGCCCATCTGCTGCTGACGCCGGAACTGGCGCTCTGCGGCTATCCCCCGGAAGACCTGCTGTTGCGCCCCGATTTCTACCGGGCAAGCCAGCGGGCGCTCGATGATCTGGCGGCCCGTGCGCCGCTGCCCGTGATCGTCGGCCACCCGGAAGAACATGAAGGACGCTGCTACAACGCAGCCAGCGTCCTGGAAAATGGGCAAAAAATTGCGGTCTACCGCAAGAATCGCCTGCCCAACTACGATGTGTTTGACGAGCAGCGCTATTTCGCTGCGGGCACCGAGCCCTGCGTCGTGACGCTCAATGGCGTGCGCTGCGGCATCAACATCTGCGCCGACATCTGGGCTGCCGGCGCGGCCGAGTCGGCCCGTGCCGCCGGTGCCGAGGTGCTCCTTGTCCTCAATGCCTCGCCGCTGCATCTCGGCAAAACGCGCGAACGGGTTGATGCCCTCGGGCAGCGTGTCGCGGCCACGGGCATTCCCGCGGTCTATTGCAATCTGGTGGGCGGCCAGGACGAACTGGTTTTCGACGGCGGTTCCTTTGCCCTCGATGCGCGCGGCGAAGTCCGCATGCGTCTGCCGTCCTTCGACGAAGCCGTGGGCATCGTCGAACTGGGCGAAGCCGGGACGCTCTATTCGAGCGATCTGGCCGAGCCGCTGCTGACCGAAGCCGAAGCCTATCGTGCCCTGGTGGTTGGTGTGCGCGATTACATCGGCAAGAGCGGCTTCAAGGGCGCGCTGATCGGCCTTTCCGGCGGCATCGATTCGGCCCTGACGCTCTGCGTCGCCGTCGATGCGCTCGGCGCCGACAAGGTGCATGCGGTGATGATGCCGTCGCCCTACACCGCCCAGATGAGTCTGGACGACTCGCGCGAGATGATCCGCCAGTTGGGCTGCACCTACGACGAAATCGCCATTGCCCCGGCGATGGCCACCTACGACACCATGCTGGCGCCGCTGTTCGCCGGCCTGCCCAGCGACACCACGGAAGAGAACATCCAGGCCCGCATCCGCGGCAATATCCTGATGGCGCTCTCCAACAAGACCGGCAAGCTGGTCCTGACCACCGGCAACAAGTCCGAAATGGCCGTTGGCTACTGCACGCTGTACGGCGACATGGCCGGCGGCTTCGCGGTGATCAAGGATGTCTACAAGACCCTGGTCTATCGCCTGTCGCGCTACCGCAACAGCCTCTGCGCCGGCGACCCGGTGATCCCGGAGAACATCATCGTGCGGCCGCCCTCGGCCGAACTGAAGCCGGACCAGAAGGATCAGGATTCGCTGCCCGAATACGAGGTGCTCGACGCCATCGTCAAGGCCTACATGGAAGAAGACCGCAGCCCGCGCGAGATCATCGCAGCCGGCTTGCCCGAGGCCGATGTACGCCGTGTCGTGCGCCTGTTGCGCATTGCCGAATACAAGCGCCGTCAGGCGCCGGTGGGCATCCGCATCACACCGCGTGGTTTCGGCAAGGATTGGCGCTATCCTATTACCAACCGCTATGCGGACGAATACTGAATTTGTTTTGAGAGGATCGGGAACATGAAAAAAATCGAAGCAGTCATCAAGCCGTTCAAGCTGGACGAAGTCCGCGAGGCCCTGTCGGAAGTCGGCATCACCGGCCTGACCGTCACCGAAGTGAAGGGCTTTGGTCGCCAGAAGGGCCACACCGAGCTGTATCGCGGTGCCGAATACGTGGTCGATTTCCTGCCCAAGGTGAAAATCGAGATCGTTGTGACCGCCGCTCAGGTGGACGGCGCCATCGAGGCGATCATCAAGGCGGCCCGCACCGGCAAGATCGGTGACGGCAAGATTTTCGTCACCTCGGTCGAGCAGGTTGTCCGTATCCGCACCGGCGAAACGGACGAATCCGCCATCTAAGCAAGCAACCTGGGCCTTGGGCGACGGTCGACCGTCGTCGAGCGCTCAAAACCGGATGGGGCAGGGCAGGCGCAAATGCGCAAGGGCTGGCTCAAACCGGTGATCAAGCGGGGTCGTTTAAACGGCCCCGTTTTTTTTCGCCGCGTGCAGCAGCACGATCAGCGCCCCTTCGCCGCCATCCTGCGGCTTGGCCTGGCAATAGGCGAGCACTTCGATGCGCTGGGCCAGCCAGCCGCGCACCAGTTGGCGCAGCACGGACAGCTTTTGCGGCGAGCCATGGCCCTTGCCGTGAATGACGCGCACGCAGCGTTTGCCCTGGTGCAGGCAGTCGGCCAGAAAGTGCGACATCTGGCGCCGGGCCTCGTCGCGGTTCAGGCCGTGCAGATCGAGTTCTCCCTGGATCACCCAGCGCCCGCGGCGCAGGTCGCGCAGGACCGTGCTGGCGACGCCAAAGCGCAGGTACTGGGGTTCGTCGCCGCCTTCCAGTCGATCCTGGAGGGCAATCGGGCCGTGCAGGCTCTCGTGCAGGGCCGCCTGCTCGTCGGCCTGGGATTGCCGGGGCTTGGGGGGCGGGCGGCGGGGTTCGATGTGGGCGAGGTTGCGGTCCGGCAGCGGCGCCACGCCGCGCAAGGCAGCGAAGAGGGCGGCTTCTTCCGGATTGGCCGGGGGGCGGCGCACGGCAGGCTCGGCGTTGTGCCAGTGGGCGGGCAAGGCATCGCTTTGGCGTGCCTTGCGTGGCCGGTCTTCAGGTTTGTCCGGTCGCGGTGCGCGCAGACGCTGTGCCTTGGGGCGCGGCAGCTGGATGCGGTTGGACGGCGGTAGCGGTTCGACATCCGCTACCGCCTGACGGAAGGTGTTGAGGTCTTCCGGGTCGATCAAGATGCTCAGGCGTGGCCGAGGTTGTCCAGATAGCGCTCGGCATCCAGTGCGGCCATGCAACCCGTCGCAGCCGAGGTGCAGGCCTGCTTGTAGATCTGGTCTTGCACGTCGCCGGCGGCAAAGACGCCGGGGATGCTGGTTTGCGTGGCGTTGCCCTGACGGCCGGCCTGGGTGACCAGGTAGCCGTTTTCCATCTCGAGCTGGCCGGCGAAGATGTCGGTGTTCGGCTTGTGGCCGATGGCGATGAAGACGCCATGCACGTCGACCTTGCGAATTTCGCCGGTTTGCGTGCTCTTGACGTTCAGGCCGGTGACACCGGAGTCGTCGCCCAGCACTTCGTCGAGGGTGCTGTTCCAGAGAATGGTGACCTTGCCTTCCTTTTCCTTCTGGAAGAGCTTGTCCTGCATGATCTTCTCGGCCTTGAACTTGTCGCGGCGGTGGATCAGGGTGACGTGGCTGGCGATGTTGGCCAGATACAGGGCTTCTTCAACGGCGGTGTTGCCGCCGCCGACCACGGCGACCGGCTTGTTGCGGTAGAAGAAACCGTCGCAGGTCGCGCAGGCCGAGACGCCCTTGCCCTGGAAGGCTTCTTCGGACGGCAGGCCGAGATACATGGCGGAAGCGCCGGTGGCGATGATCAGCGCGTCGCAGGTGTAGGTGCCGGCATCGCCGATCAGCGTGAACGGCTTTTGCGTCAGCTGGGTGGTGTGGATGTGGTCGAAGATGATTTCGGTCTCGAAGCGCGTGGCATGCTGCTCGAAACGCTGCATCAGTTCCGGACCTTGCACGCCGTTGGCGTCGGCCGGCCAGTTATCGACTTCGGTGGTGGTCATCAATTGACCGCCTTGCGCCATGCCGGTGATCAGAACGGGCTTCAGGTTGGCGCGGGCGGCATAGACGGCCGCCGTGTAGCCGGCGGGGCCGGAGCCGAGAATGATGAGCGGAGTATGGCGGGCAGCTTGGGACATGATGATCCTCTTCAGGTTGTCGAACTGAAAATTATAGCGCCGCCTGCGTTTTGGCCCTAAATCGGGTGTCGACCGCAGGGCGGCAAAGTAGCGGGCGTGACTGAGAGTACGGCTTTTGTCCCAAGTTCCCGTCGCTGCGTGAAAGCGGTTTATAATCGTTCCGTAACGCTATGAACGGAAATGAATTTATGTGGTTGGAGCATGCCATCTGTGACCCAGGTTTCGGGGCCCTTTCCATGACGGGCGAGGTGGGCTGACATGGCACGGCGTTCGCTGGATCGCGGCAGCAGTCCCCTGCCGGAAAAAATTGGCGGCCTGCTTCAGGAAACCCGCTGGCTGGCCTTGGGCGCGCTTGCGCTGTTTCTCGGCATGGCGCTCTGGGGCTTCAACCGCGCCGATCCGGGTTGGTCGCATGCGGCCAGCTCGCCGGTCGTGCATAACCCGGCAGGGCGTGCCGGTGCCTGGCTGGCCGACCTGCTGCTCTACCTGTTCGGCCTCTCCGCCTGGTGGTGGATCGCGCTGTTTGCCGTCTTTGTTTTCTGGGGCGTGCGGCGTTTGCGGGACGAGGTGGGTGACTATGAGCCGCATCCGCTCTATCTGGCGCTCTTTGGCTTCACCTTTCTGATTGTGGCCAGTGCCTCGCTCGAGGCGCTGCGGTTTTATTCCCTCAAGGCCGAATTGCCGCTCGGGCCGGGCGGTGTGCTGGGCATTGAACTGAGCCGCGTGCTGGGCACGCACCTGGGCTATACCGGTGCGACCGTCCTGTTGCTCGCCCTGATTGC
This sequence comes from Dechloromonas sp. ZS-1, assembly GCF_039649255.1. Lineage (NCBI taxonomy): Bacteria > Pseudomonadati > Pseudomonadota > Betaproteobacteria > Rhodocyclales > Azonexaceae > Dechloromonas > Dechloromonas sp. ZS-1. The sequence continues at coordinate 23,748 of NZ_JBDIYD010000019.1, forward strand.
CTTCAGCTGGAGCCTCTTCACCGGCATGTCCTGGCTGTGGGCTTTCGAGCAGACCGGCTTCATCCTGGAGCGCTTTGTCGGCTTTTTCTACGGCCGTGTCGATACCTGGCGCGATCGCCAGATCGGCAAGGAAATCGCGCAGCAGCGCGAGATCGTCGTCGAGGAAGAAAAGCGCCGGGTCGAACTGCACGAGCCGATCATCATCGAGCCGCCTGCGCCGCCCGAAGTGCCGGTCTCCAAAAAGGCCGAAAAACGTGTCGAGCGCGAAAAGCAGGCCATGCTCTTTCCGGATGCCATCGTCGGCGGCAAGCTGCCGCCGCTGCATCTGCTCGACCCGGCGCCGCCGGTCACCGAGACGGTCAGCCCGGAAACCCTGGAATACACGTCGCGCCTGATCGAGCGCAAGCTGGCCGATTTTGGCGTGCAGGTGAAAGTGCTGGCCGCGATGCCGGGGCCGGTCATCACCCGTTACGAGATCGAGCCGGCCGTCGGGGTGAAGGGCGCCCAGATCGTCAATCTGGCGCGCGACCTGGCGCGGGCGCTGGCCATGGTGTCGATCCGCGTGGTCGAGACGGTGCCGGGCAAATCCTGCATGGCGCTGGAGTTGCCGAATCCCAAGCGCCAGATGGTCAAGCTCTCCGAAATCATTGCGAGCCAGCCGTACAACGACATGAGCAGCCCGCTCACCGTCTGCCTCGGCAAGGACATCGGCGGCCTGCCGGTGGTCGCCGATCTGGCCAAGACACCGCATTTGCTGGTGGCGGGGACGACGGGCTCGGGCAAGTCGGTCGGGGTCAATGCGATGATCCTCTCCATGCTCTACAAATCCGAGCCGGAACACGTCCGCCTCATCATGGTCGACCCCAAGATGCTCGAACTGTCGATCTACGAGGGCATTCCGCACCTGCTGGCGCCGGTCGTCACCGACATGAAGCAGGCCGCCAACGCGCTGCACTGGTGCGTGACCGAGATGGAAAAGCGCTACAAGCTGATGTCGGCCATGGGCGTGCGCAACATCGCCGGTCTCAACACCAAGATCAAAGAGGCCGAGAAGAAGGGCGAGCACATCCCGAATCCGCTCACGCTGACGCCGGAAACGCCGGAGCCCCTGAAGCACATGCCGTACATCGTGGTCATCATCGACGAACTGGCCGACCTGATGATGGTGGTCGGCAAGAAGGTCGAGGAGCAGATCGCCCGTCTGGCCCAGAAGGCGCGTGCCGCCGGCATCCATCTCGTGCTGGCCACGCAGCGTCCGTCGGTCGATGTGATCACCGGCCTGATCAAGGCCAACATCCCGACCCGGATCGCCTTCCAGGTCTCCAGCAAGATCGATTCGCGCACCATCCTCGACCAGATGGGGGCCGAGGCCCTGCTCGGTCAGGGCGACATGCTCTACCTCGCGCCGGGCACCGGCTATCCGACCCGTGTGCATGGCGCCTTTGTCTCCGATGACGAAGTGCATCGCGTGGTCGAACACCTGAAGACCACGGGCGCACCGGAGTACGTCGAAGACATCCTCAACGGCGCCGGCGGCGACGAAGAGGGCATGTCGGCAGAAGGCGGTGAGGGCGGGAGCGATGCCGAATCCGATCCGCTCTACGATCAGGCGGTGGAGGTCGTGCTCAAGAACCAGCGCGCGTCGATTTCGCTCGTGCAGCGTCACCTGCGCATCGGCTACAACCGCTCGGCCCGCCTCATCGAGGCCATGGAAGCAGCCGGTCTGGTTTCTGCCATGGATGCGCGCGGTGCGCGCGATGTACTCATGAAGCCGTCCCCGGAATAATCCCGCTTCAATCGGACACTTTTGCTTACACGCTGACACAGCGCGCCGCCGGTCGGCGCGCTATGCTTCCTGCCATGAAAATCCGCTCAAAAATCCTGTCGACCGTCGCCCTCGTGGCCGCCACCCTGTGTCTGCCGTTGGCGGCGCAGGCGGGGGCCATCGAGCAGTTGCACGATTTCCTGAAAACCACGCGCACGCTGAAGGCCGATTTTTCGCAGAGCGTGCTCGGGAAAAATGGCCGCAAGCCGCAGCTCTCGAGCGGCAGCGTGGCCATCTCCCGGCCCGGCAAGCTGCGCTGGGAAATTGCACAGCCCTATCCGCAGCTGGTGGTGGGCGATGGCGAAAAAATCTGGATTCACGATCCGGAACTGCAGCAAGTGACGGTACGCAAGGCCGGGCAGGCCATCAGCGGTTCGCCGGCTGCCCTGCTGGCGGGCAATAATGAACTGGAGCGCAATTTCACGCTGCGCGATACCGGCGATCAGGACGGCCTGGCCTGGGTGGAAGCCACCCCGAAAGCCGCCGAAAGCGGCTTCGAGAAAGTCCGCCTCGGCTTTGCCGGGAGCGACCTGAAAGCCATGGACCTGTTTGACAGCTTTGGCCAGACCACGCAAATCCGCTTTTCGCGGATCGAAAAGAACCCGGCCCTGCCGGCGAGTACCTTCAGCTTCAAGCCGCCCGCCGGGGCGGATGTGATCGGTCAGTAAGCGCCGCGCCGCACCATGTAGCGTCCACCGCCGGGGTAGGTGGCAAGGGCGGCTTGGGCGTCGGCGGTCAACACGGAAAAATCGGCAAAATCCAGTTTCTCCCAGAACGGTCCGGCTGCCTGTACGCAGACCAGGGCCGCCTGTTGCAGCCCCCGGCGCGCAGCCTCCTGCAAGGCATGATTGACCAGACGGACACCCGCGCCGCTGCCCCGCCAGCGCGGCGAAACCGCCAGATCATGCACATAGAGGCAGTCTGCATCGGCGGCCGGGGAAAAGTCCGCGCCCAGCGGCGTCACCTTGCCGATCCGCGACGGATAGGTCATCAGATATGCCCCCACCTCTCCCGCTTCTTCCGCCACCCAGGCAAAGGCCGGCGCGCTCGCCAGACGCGCCAGCATGACCTCGCCCGGCTCATTCATGGCCGGGATGTAGCACTCGGCTTGTACCGCCAGTACAGCGGACAGATCGGCGGGGAGACAGGGGCGAATGAGGCAGGGCATGACGGTGGACCGGGCGAGCAGGGGGTAAGGGAGGCAGGATGCAGCGGGCAGTGGGGGCGTGATGCTGATTTTCTCAACCGGCGCCACCGCCCCAGAAGTACCAGAGCAGGGAGGCGGCGAGCACGCACCAGAGTGTCAGAATGAAGGCTGCAGCGATCCAGCTGCGCGGGCGTTCGAGCAGCGCCTGGGCGCGGCTGCGGGCATCGGCCAGCACGGGCGGCGGCAGCAGGCGGAGTACCAGCCAGAGCCCCAGCGGGACGAGCAGCAGGTCATCGAGATAGCCGAGTACCGGGATGAAATCCGGAATCAGGTCGATTGGGCTCAGTGCATAGGCGGCCACGGCCAGCGCCAGCAGTCGCACCGCCCATGGCGTGCGTGGATCGCGGGCGGCAAAGTAAATGCTCAGGATGTCGGTGCGCAGGCGCTTGGCCCAGGGGCGGAGCTTCTGAAGCAGGGACAACATGCGGTGGCAGGCTCAGGCGGATGAACGAGGCGTCAGGATAGCCCAGGCGTGCTCAGTTGGCCCAGTAATAGCGAATCAGGGCGAGGGCCAGGGCAAAGAGGTACCCATAGGCAAAGCGGTCCCAACGCAGCAGCAACAAGCTTTGCTGCGCCCGCCACGCACCGAGCGCACTCATCATCAGACCAACCAATAGCGGCGTCAGGATCAGGTTGGCAATACGAAACGGCGGGGCCACCAGATGATCGGGAAACACGCCCAGACTGAGCACGCCCGCCACTGCGCCCAAAACCGCATAACCCAGCGCGCTTAAATAAGGATGGCGTTTTTTGCGGAAAGGCTCGCCCAGCGCCCGGAGCCCCAGTTCTCCCAACATCTCGATGACGATTTGAAGCAGCAGTTCGCCGATCAGTTCGAAGAGGAACTCAAACATGGAGTATTCCGATGGCGGTGCGGCGGAGGGGGATCATGTGTGCCAGACGGCGCTTGAGGGCTGTACCGACACAATCAGCAACTCGACGGCTCAGGCTGCCGGTGTCGCCGTCAAGGCCGCAAGCAGGTAGTGGCGTACCTGCTTGGCCTCAATGTCGGCCAGGGTGCGGAGTTTGATGTGCCGCCGGAACTTGCCGTTGCCCTCCAGCACTCCATACTGATCGGCCAGGCTGGCGCCGCTGCCGAACTCCAGGGAAACATGCCGGGCATAGGCAAACACGCCACAAAATGCCTCGCCCGCAGCAAACAGGATGCCGCCGTATTTCACGTTTTCGCTGATCCCCGGGGCGAGCCCCAGAATCAGCTCGCGCAGGGCCTGCACCAAAGCGTGATGGTCGCCATTGAGCAGGCGGAGATCGGCCAGATGCTGCTGGATGCGGTCGTCGGTCATGGGCTCGGCAGGCGGGTGCGGAAAAGCGGTCAGTATGACATATGGCATCGCTCGGCGTGCCGTGCGCCAACGGTCAACCGGTGTCGAAGCCCCAAAAAGCAGGGCGCCGATCCGAGCCTGGGTGGCTCGACGGCGCCCGGAGTGGGGTGCGGCGGGCGCTCAGCGCATCAGCCGACCGCTGCTGCCGACCACGGTGACTTCGACAAAGCTGGAGCCCAGACGATTGCGGCTGTAATCCACGACAAAACCGCCGAGGTCGAATTTATTCAGGCTGGCCAGCGCGGTCGTCAGCTTGTCGCGTGTCGGATTCGGCCCGGCGCGGCGCAGGGCTTCGCTCATCACGCGGGCGGCGATAAAGCCCTCCATGGCCGTGTAAGTCGGGCCGCTTTTGGGCGCGAATTCGGTCGGCAGGGCAAGAAAATCACGCACGATGCCGGTGACGCCGCTCCACGGATACGGCACCACCTGGGCAATGGCAATCCCGGCAGCGCCTTGTCCGATTTCAGCCTGCAGGGCCTTGTAGCCGACCACGGAAAGCGCAAAGAACTGCGTCTGCTTGCCCGCTGCCTTCATCTCCCGGAAAAAAGCCGCCGTCGGTTTGTAGGTGCTGATCATCACCACGCTTTGCGGATCGGCGGCGCTGATTGATTTAACCGCATCGCGCACGTCGTTCTTCGCTTTGTCGAACGCGCCGGTGGCCACCACCTTGAGATTGCGCCGGGCCAGCGCCTTTTCCACCCCGGCCAGACCGGATTTGCCGAAGGCGTCATCCTGATAAAACACGGCAATACGCGTGATGCCCAGCGTGGTCAGCTGATCGACGATTTTTTCCGTCTCATCGCCATAACTGGCGCGCAACCAGAAGGTGCTGGCCGATTTTTGCGCCCGCAGCTCGTCCGAGCCCGTGTAAGGCGCCAGCGACGGGATGGCCTTCTCGTCGATCAGCGGCAGCACCGCGCCATAGTTGGCCGAACCAAACATGCCGATCAAGCCCAGCAACTCCGGGTTCTCCAGCAGCTTGCGCGTGTTTTCAACGCTGCGCTCCACGACATAGCCGTCGTCCAGCGTCGTCAGTTCGACCTTGCGCCCATGAATGCCACCCTTTGCGTTCAACTGCTTGAAGTGCGCCAGCATGCCGTCCCGGTATTCCGTCCCCAGCTCCGCCAGCGTCCCGGTGAGCGGCAAGGACTGCCCCAACCGGATCACCGCGCCCTGTGCCTGCACCCCCAAGGCCACCCAATACAACAGGGCCACGCCCACCCACCGCCAAACCTCGCGCATCGCACCGCTCCAGAAGATGATTGTCTGCCCGGCAGTGTAGAGGGGGCGGGAGGCGGGGAGTGTCGTCTGGCCGACAATTGGGAGCAGGGGCTCAGACGAGGCAGCGCATTGTCTCTAGCGTGCTAGCTCAGCCTACGGCAAAAAGCGCAGCTTTTTGATGGTCCGGTGGATTGGGATGTTAGGCATTGGTTTTCCTCAGTAGGGCGATCACGCCGAGGATAAAACCTAGGCCAAGAAGTACTGCCCAGAACCACTCCCAGAAAGCCCAGTGGCCGGCCCAATTTAACTCGGTGATTTCGCGCAGTACCTTGCCAATAAAGCGAGCTGCCGACTCCCCTAGTTCAATGGGTAATTCGCCTTTGCTGACAGAGAAACTGGGTTGCTCAATCAACATGTTGTTCAACTGGTTTCAAGCGCATGGCAAGAAGGAGCATGATCGTAAGGCCGGGGAGGCTTGCGAAAGAACCAACCCATGGACGGATGGCAAGAGTGAGCAAAACGGCTGGGGCAAAACAGATAGCCATAACTGCCCAAGAAAACACGATTTTCACGCTTTTCCCGCAGTGAGGACAGGATTTAACCCTGCCGAAGCGATTGATAGCACGAGAGAAGATGCTAATAGTTACGTTGCAATGTGGGCACTTCATTCTTGCTGCCTAACGTTGAAAATCACCGGACCTCAGGTAAGCGCAGCTTGCCTGAGGTCCGGTGGATTGGAGTGTTAGCCAACATTCACCTCCTTTTTGTTGATCGCCCAAATCGCCCAGCCAATGACTAGGTAGTCGCCTATATTGCTGACCAAGAAGATGGGTGCGAAATGCCTCGCAATTGATACCAAGCAAAACAGCACTGCCGCGATCAATGCGATGCGAGTTTTTTCCGGCTTTATGAAGAACACTGCGAAAAGTGCAAATGCAATAACTGCATACTGACCAAGAAAAACCTCTTTGCGAGCTTGGGTCCGAAAGTAGGCTTACAGTACCTTTGAATAATCATCAATCGAGAACGAAAAACCAGTCATTGCCATCAAGCGCAAAGCCGCAGCAGTGACGAGTAGAAGCACTACAAGAGGTAAAAGGCGGGAGGAGTTCATGTGGTGGCTAACGTAGAGGTGACCGGCGCTGCGCGGCTTCATCGCGTAGCGTCCAGTGACCGAAGGGAACGGGGGCGAAAGCCGTGTATCCTGGGCTCGCGCCGTCTACACGGGCGAACAGGGTGGCTTCGGAAGTACTTGTCATACGGTGAAAAATGACATGTTGTTTTATGTGCGGTCAATTGCGATTGGCAGCTACGGCATGGGAAAAACCCATCCTCGACCTTGCTTGGGCGCGTTCTGGAACTGATTCATCATCAACACGAAAGCATAATGACTGGGTGTTTATATGTCGAGTGGATGTGTTGTCGTGTGGTTTTCCATGGTCGTCGCCAGCCAAGGGCGAGGGGGCGTGCAAAGGCGGGGGCAGGCCACGGTTCGAGTCCATGTCCGTGCAGCATCCCCGAGTGTGATTTGGGCTTGGTCGGGGGCGGCGGTACACTGCGGGCATGAACCGAGGGTTGTTTGAACCGCCATACGAGATTTTTCCTTGAACGATCTGTTTTCTCAAAATTCGCCGGATTGTCCGGTTGACCGCAGCCAGCCTGAGTTTGCCCCGCTTGCCGAGCAGTTGCGGCCGCAGGCGCCGGATGAGGTGATCGGCCAGCAGCATCTGCTTGGGCCGGGCAAGCCCTTGCGGCTGGCGTTTGCTTCCGGGCAGCCGCATTCGATGATCCTGTGGGGGCCGCCGGGGGTGGGCAAGACCACCCTGGCGCGCATGATGGCGACGCAGTTCAATTGCGAGTTCATCGCGCTCTCGGCGGTGTTTTCCGGGATCAAGGAAGTGCGCGAGGCGGTGGCGCAGGCCGAGGTGTGGCGGGCGCAGGGCCGGCGGACCATTCTCTTCGTCGATGAAATTCACCGTTTCAACAAGGCGCAGCAGGATGGCTTCCTGCCGTTTGTCGAGAGCGGCTTGTTCACCTTTATCGGGGCGACCACGGAGAACCCGTCGTTCGAGGTCAATTCCGCCTTGTTGTCGCGGGCTTCGGTCTATGTGCTGAAGTCGCTCGATGTCGACGAGATGGGCGCGCTGTTCGACCGTGCCTGCGAGCGGGCCTTGCCGGACCTGCATTTTGACGAGGCGGCGCGGACGCGCCTGACCGGGCTGGCCGATGGCGATGCGCGGCGTTTGCTCAATCTGCTGGAGCAGGTGCGCACGGCCGCGAGTGCGGCCGGTTTGGCGACGGTCGACGGTGCCTTTATCGAAGAAACCATGGCGCAGAACCTGCGCCGCTTCGACAAGGGGGGCGATGCCTTTTACGATCAGATTTCGGCCCTGCACAAATCGGTGCGCGGCTCCAATCCGGATGGCGCGCTCTACTGGTTTTGCCGCATGCTCGACGGCGGCGCCGATCCGCGCTATCTGGCCCGGCGCATCATCCGCATGGCCTGGGAAGACATCGGCCTGGCCGACCCGCGCGCCATGCAGCTGGCCAACGATGCAGCCGAGACCTATGAGCGTCTGGGCAGCCCGGAAGGCGAACTGGCGCTGGGGCAGGCGGTGATCTATCTGGCGGTCGCGGCCAAGTCGAACGCCGGCTACAACGCCTACAACCAGGCGCGGGCCTTCGTGAAGCAGGATGGTTCGCGGCCGGTGCCGGTGCATTTGCGCAACGCGCCCACCAAGCTGATGAAGGAACTCGGCTACGGCAAAGCCTATCGCTACGCCCATGACGAGCCGGATGCCTACGCCGCCGGTGAAACCTACCTGCCGGAGGGGATGGCCGAGCCCGGCTGGTACGAACCCACGCCGCGCGGGCTGGAAGGCAAGATCGGTGAAAAGCTCGCCTACCTGCGCAGCCTGGACCGCAAGGCCGGCAAGGGCTGACGGCTGATTTGGGCGGCTTGCCGACGGTCGACCGTCGGGAAACGTCGATTTTTCTTCAAGAGCCCGGCGCTGCCGAATGAGGCCGGGTTTGGGGCGCCGCTTGGCCTGCGCCTAAGCCGGAAGGACCATTCAGGCGGCAGGCATTCAGGCCAGCCCGGGCAAGCCGGGCAAAATGCGTTGCAGCGTGGCGAGCGGAAAGCCCTGCGTGTCCTGCAGCACACGGCCGATCAGGCTGCGCCAGTCAACGCGCACGGGCAGGTCGCGCCCTTCGTTCAGGGCTGAGTCGGCCAGCCCGGCAAAATCCCCCAGCATGCGTCCGCCCTGGCGCAGCGCGCCGCCCGCCAGCAAGGCCAGGCTGCCGTGGCCGTGGTCGGTGCCCTGCGTGCCGTTTTCGCGCACGGTGCGGCCAAATTCGGTACAGATCAGCACCTGGGTGCGCCGCCATTCGGCCTCGCCCAGCCCCGTCTTGAGCGCCAGCAGGCCCTCGCCCAGTTGCGGCAGGCTGCGCCCGAGGCTGTTTTCCTGATTGGCATGGGTGTCGAAGCCGCCCAGATCGAGGAAAGCCATGGCCAGCCTGGGATTGTCGCGCAGCACGCGGGCCATGGTTTCGGCGCTGCGGGCAAAGCCGTTGATGCCGGCAGCGCCCCGTGCCGCACGCGCATCCATGCCCTGAATCGCATCCAGCTCGGCTTGCGTCTGCATGGCCTGATCGAGTGCGCGCCCGCTGGCCTGTTGTGCGTGCATGGCCATGATCGCGTCAAGGCTGCGGTTCTGGCGCACCTGCAGGCTGCTGCCGGCGAGCGGCATGAGATCGGCGGGCGGCGTGGCGCCTTGCAAGGCGAGGGGCGGATTGGCGGTGAAGCCGATCAGGCGGAAGCGGCCCTGCCAGGCCTCGCCGGCTCGCGCCAGCCAACCCTGCTGGCCGCGGGTGTCGCCATTGCCCAGTTCAAACAGATCCTGGGCCTGAAAGTGGCTGCGGCTTTTGTCCGGCGTGCCGGCACAGGGGGCGAAGGCCAGTTCGCGGCGGGCAAATAAATCGCTCAGCGCACGGCAGCTGGGGTGGGCGGCAAATCCGGTGCTGCCGAGCGGTTGACCGTCGGACAGCACGGTTTTGGCGAGGCCGGGGCGCAGGCTGGCCAGCCGGGGATCGGCCGCCGGGGCGAAGGCAAACAGGCCGTCCAGGCCGCCGCGCAGAAAGAGAAAGATGAAGCGGCCATCCGGGCGCTCCGGTCGTTCCAGCGCAAAGGCGGGCAGGGCGGCGCTGAGCAGGCCTGCCCCCAAGAGGCGGCGGCGTTGGCGGTTGAGGTCTGACATGGCGGACTCCTATCGGCGCATGAAGGCCGGACTGGCGAGCAGGGCCGCGCCTTCTTCGGCCGGATTGAGCCCGGCCAGCGCCTGACGGGCTGTTTCCGGGAGCGGGCCGACGGCCTGACGCAGGGCGGCCAGGTCGCTGCGGCAGCGTTGCGGTGCCTCGGCATCACGCGGCGCAGCCAGCGGCGCCTGACCGCTCCCGGCCAGTTGGGCGAGCCGGATGCGCTTGGCCATGGCGGGGGGCGAGAGCCAGTCGCTTTCCTGGCTGCCGTAGCCATCGGGCGTGGTGCGCATGAAGGGCGCCTGCCCCAGGTCTTGTGCGGTGCGCCAGAGCAGCGGGCCGTTGCCGACCGGTTGGTCGAAGCAGGCGGCGCGGGCTACCGAGAGCAGGTAATCCACGGGCTCCTTGAATTTCGAGGGCTGACGCAGCGAATCGGCAAATTCCCGGCTATCGAGCAGCGGGAGCAGGGTGGCCGAGATTTTCCCGCCGGAACGCAGGAAACCGGCCGCCATGCGCTCGACCAGCGCCGGGGGCGGGGCGTCGGCGAGAAAGCGCCGGGCCAGCTTGCCGGCAATGTGGCGGGCAGTGGCCGGATGGCCGGCCAGCTGGACGAGGGCCGCTTCGATTTCTTCGATGCCGCGTCCGGCCGGATAGGGCTTCCCGAGCAGGGTCTTGGCCGAGAAATCGTGACGCAGCGGATTGAAGAAAAAGAGGCCGCGCTGCACCGAACCTTGGGCGCCGCGCCCTGCAGGCGGCAGCTGTGGATTCACGATGCCCGCGCCGCTGATGATGCGCGCCAGGGCTTGAATGTCGGCCTGGGTGTAGCCGCTGTCGATGCCCAGGGTGTGCAGTTCCAGCAGTTCGCGGGCGAGGTTTTCGTTGAGGCCGAGCGTCTTGCCGCGCGCGCTGGCGCGTTGGGCGAAGGGCGATTCGGGGGCGGTCGACTGCGCGTTGTCGAGGTAAAGCTGCATGGCCGGGTGGAAAAAGCTGGCGCGCAGCAGGGCCAGGAAGGTGTCCTCGTGCAGCGCCTGTTGCAGGTGCCGCGTGTAATCCGCCATGAGGAATTTGTTCAGGGTCTTGAGACCGTGGATCGAAAAGTGATTCAGCCAGAAATTGAGCAGCACCTCATGGCCGGGGTTGTCCGAATTGGCGCTTTCCAGCAGGCGGGCGGTGGCCGCCTGTTCCAGAATCTGGCGGCCCCGGATTTCTGATTCGTTGCGTGCGACGCCGTCGGCCATCCGGGTGGTCCGGGCATCTTGGCGCACCACCCCGCCCGGGCCGAAATCGGCCCATAGCGTTTCGACGGGCGTGGCGGAGGCAAATCCTGCGATTTGCTGGCGGATCGTTTCCGGCTGCCGCGAGGGCGCATGCAGGGCGCGTTCGAGATACTGGCGCAGGCTCTGGCCGGTGGTGGCATCCAGGCTGGCGCGATTGGCGCCGTAGCCAAAGCGGTTGAGCAGGGCGCGTGCCGTGTCCTGATCGAGCGGCTGGTCGAGATCGGCATGCACGCCGAGGTGGATGCTCAGCAGCAGGCCAGCGATGAGGGCGCGCCGACGGCGGGAAGGAGCGGGCATGGCAGGTTCCGCCTACGAGGTCTGGATGCGGCGATTATCCGGCGCGCCGGGGTGGTCTGGCTGTGTCCGTTTGCAAGCAAATGTTTCCGTGGCCGGCGCCGGTGGATCGGAGGCGCCGGGGCACAGCTCAGCGGCGCTGCTTTTTGCGCTGGACGGGCTTGCCGGGCGATGGACGCACCGGGCTGGCTTTTTTGACGCTGAGCGTCACCAGGAAGGGGAAGTCGCGGTCAGCATGCTCGGTCAGGCGATAGGCGCTGCCCAGGGCAGGCTTCAGGCGGGCGATCAGCGCGTCGAGATCGACGGCTTCGCAGCGCAGATCGACGATCAGGTCGCCTTCGTCTTCATAAACCGGAAAGTCGGAACAGCCGGGCGGCTTGATGTCCTGGCCGTAGACGCGGCAGTTGCCGGCAGTTTCGTCGTAGGCCGGACAGGGCTTGCTGTGGATGTAGTAGAGGCCGTTGGCGGCGCGGATTTCGACCGGGCCCTTGCCGGCGGCAAGTTGGCGGTCGAAGTCCTTGCGCGAGGCCTCGATCTGCCAGAGCGGCTTGACCTGCTTCCATTCCAGTTCCAGCACGAGGGCATCGAGCTTGCAGCAGGGGCGGCTGCAGCTTGGGCAATGCGGGATCACGTCCGCCGTCTGATAGTCGGCCGCCACGCGGCTGAGCGTCTCGGTGAGCGGGGTGGCGGGGGAGCGGGCGACGGTCGACATGGTTTCAGGGGGCAAAATCGGTTCAGGATACCTGGCGCGGGCCGATGTTGCGGCGCAGCCAGGTCTGCATGTCGTCCCAGATTTCCCGTTGTTCCTTGAGCGGCGGGAGACTGTTGGCGTTGGGCAGTTCGATGGTGATGACCGGCAGTTTTTTGTGCACGCCGCCGTAGTTGCCGAGCGAGCCGGGATAGACGCCCAGCCGGTTCAGGTTCAGGTGGCCGAAGCGGCGCGGCTGGCGGGCCGGGCCGTCGTAGTCGAGCAGGCCGTAGGGCGCGTGCGTGGCGACGATCACGTCCGGCTTGAAATCCTCGATCTGGGCATTCAGCCAGCGCGTTTCGATTTCGGAATTGGCCTGCTTGCCGGGGAAGCGGCGCGGGTCCTTGCGCGTCTTGCTCTGCCAGTAGGCGTGCGCATCTTCGCTCCAGTCCGGCGTCGGGAAGTTGCGGTTGAGATCGACGCCGTTGGCGTTGGTGCGCTGCGGCGGGGTCGCCAGCAGGCCATCCGGATTGGCCACCGGGATGACGCGCCAGTGGTACTGGCGGGCGTCGCCTTCGTCGATCCAGCGCATCCAGCGGAAAACCAGCGAGGCGGCAGCCAGTTCGTCGCCGTGAATGCCGCCGATGATGAGAATGCGCGGCGCGCGTTCGCCTTTGCCGAGGGCGGCGATTTTCTGAGCGGCAGCCGGATAGTCGCGACGCATCAGGGCGTGGCCGTTGCGGGTTTTTTCCGGGGCGGCTTCCAGGCCCAGCTTGCGGCATTGCTCCGTCGGCACGCTGCCCAGCCGCTTGCCGATCTGCGCGCACCAGTCCGGCGCTGCGGCCTGCGCGGGCAGGCTGAAGATCGCGGCGAGCAGCAGGCTCAAGGCGGGACGCAGGAGGGCGAGGGGGCGAAACATCCGTGGCACAGTGTGAAGCAAAACCGCCATGATACCGGCTGGCGAGCCTGAAATCGATCTGCACGGGGCCGGAAGGCGGGCTGCCTCGCGCTATAATTGCCGTTTTTGCCGCCCGTTTTCCGTGTTGCGGCGCTCTGCATTCTTTCAGGACCTGCCATGCTCGACATCCAGCAACTTCGCTCCAATCTTGACGCCGTCGCCGAAGGCCTCGCCAAACGCGGCAAGCCCATCGACTTCACCGAATTCAAGGCGCTGGAAGCCGAGCGCAAGACCCTGCAAACCCGCACCCAGGATCTGCAATCCCAGCGCAACACGCTGTCCAAGCAGATCGGCATGCTCAAGGGCAAGGGGGAAGATGCTTCCGCCGTGATGGCCGAAGTCGGGGCGCTGGGCGACGAACTGAAGGCTTCCGAGGCCCGCCTGAGCGAACTGCTCAACCAGTTCAATGCACTGCTTGCCACGCTGCCGAACATCCCGGACGACACCGTGCCGGTCGGTGCCGATGAAACCGGCAACGTCGAAGCCAAGCGCTGGGGCACGCCGAAGACCTTTGATTTCGAGGTCAAGGACCACACCGACATCGGCGAGCAGCTGGGCCAGCTCGACTTCGCCACCGCCGCCAAGATTTCCGGCGCCCGCTTCTCCCTGCTCAAGGGCGGCGTTGCCCGTCTGCACCGCGCGCTCGCCCAGTTCATGCTGGACACGCACACCGCCAAGCATGGCTATACCGAAGTCTATGCCCCGTACCTCGTCAATGCCGCCAGCCTGTACGGCACCGGCCAGCTGCCGAAGTTCGAGGAAGACCTCTTTAAGGTCCTGCGCGGCGATCAGGACCCGCTCTACCTGATTCCGACTGCCGAAGTGCCGGTCACCAACATCGTGCGCGACGAAATCCTGGCTGCCGAAGTGCTGCCGCTGAAGTTCGTCTGCCACACCCCGTGTTTCCGCTCCGAGGCCGGCTCCGGCGGCCGCGACGTGCGCGGCATGATCCGCCAGCACCAGTTCGAGAAGATCGAACTGGTTCAGGTTGTGCATCCGGACCAGTCGGCCGCTGCGCATGAAGAACTGACCGGCCACGCCGAAGCCATTCTGGAAGCCCTTGAACTGCCGTACCGCCGCATGGTGCTGTGTTCCGGCGACATGGGCTTCTCCGCGGCCAAGACTTACGACCTGGAAGTCTGGCTGCCGGCTCAGAACACCTACCGCGAAATTTCCTCCTGCTCCAACTTCGGCGCCTTCCAGGCCCGCCGCATGCAGGCCCGCTTCCGCAACGAGAAAAACAAGCCGGAACTGGTGCACACCCTGAACGGCTCCGGTCTGGCCGTTGGCCGCACTCTCGTCGCCGTGCTGGAAAACAATCAGCAGGCCGACGGCAGCGTCCTCATCCCGGCTGCACTGCGCCCCTACATGGGCGGCCTTGAGGTGCTCACCCCGGGCGTCTGATCAGCGTCGCTGCGTGCATCATGAAAAACGGCACCCGAGGGTGCCGTTTTTGTTTGGGTTGGTGTCTTGAGCGGGCGTTGTTTTTCGGATTACCGGCTGTCCAGCCTCAATCCCGGATCGTGTGCGATGCCGCCCAGGCCGGGGCCGTCCTGATCGTCGGCATCGGGCAGGCGGGCGATGTCGCGGGCGGCTTTGCGGGAGTAGCGGCGTTGCAGTTCCTCGACTTCGGCGACGACGCGTTTGAGGCTGCGTTCGACGGCGGCGCTGGGTTGGAGCGGCGCGGTGTTGCGCAGGAGGATGTCGTAGTAGCTGCGGATGTTGTCGACGAGGATCACGGCCTCACCGCCGCGGGCGCGACCGGCTTTGACCTTTTGGGCGTATTTGGGCTGGGCCAGTTTGGGCAGCACCGTCTTCATGTCGTACCAGGTGGTCGCATCGGCGCCGAGCAGGCGGGCCAGGCGCAGGCCGGCATTGAGATTGCCCGGGCCGAGGTTGTAGCCGGCGAGGGCAAGCCAGGTCCGGTCCGGTTCATGGATGTCGGCCTCCAGCTGTTCCTTGAGCCAGTTGATGTAGCGGGCCCCGGCCAGGATGGACTCCTTGGGGTCAAGACGGTTGGTGACACGCAGGCGGTCTGCGGTTTCTTCGGTCAGCATCATGATGCCGCGCACCTTGGTGTAGCTGGTGGCTTGCGGGTCCCAGTGGGATTCCTGGTAGGCGACGGCAGCGATCAGGCGCCAGTCGAGGCCGGTGTCGAGTTCGGCGGCCTGGAAATAGCGACGCAGTTTGGGCAGGGTGGTTTCGATTTCGCCGAGGAATTTGGTGACGTCGCCCTGGGTCAGGCGCCGGACATGGCCGTAGTAGCGCTCCTCGATGCGGGCCAGGGTGCCGTCGTGCTGGGCGCGCTCGACAAAGCTTTTCAGGCGCTCGGCCAGTTCGGCATTGGGTTGGGTGCCCAGGAGCCAGACGATGGGTTGTTCTTTACTCAGGGTCAGGGTGGTGCGCAGGTTGGGGACGAACTGGGTGGCGATGTCTTCCACCATGGCGTCGATGGCGACGTAATCGACCCGTCCGTTACCCAGTTGCTCGAGTAGGTCCAGGATGCTGCCCTGATTGACTTCGACCACCTTGAGATTGGGGAAGGTGCCGGCCAGCTGGTGCAGGGTGTCGGCCTGGCGTGAGCCGGCCAGGGCGTGGACCGTCTTTCCGTCGAGTTGGCTCAGTTCGTTGAGGGGCAAGGAGGAATCATGCTGAGCCAGACGGTCGACCGTCTGGAAAATGGGCGCAGTCGTCTGGATCGTTGCATCGTGCCCCGGCGACAGCCAGCCTGCGGCAATGTGGTAATTGCGGCCGCGCAATTTATCCGGGAGTTCGCCGGGTTCGACGGTGAGGTATTTGATGCCCACGCCGAGTTCAAGCGCGAAGGCTTCGATCAGGTCATGCTCCAGCCCGGTCGGGCTGCCGGGTTCGTCCGTGCCGTAGGTCAGCGGGCCGGGCTGGACGAGGACGACAAGATCGTGCTGCCCGGGTGTCGGGAAGGGCAGCGGTGCACGGAACGGCAGATACTCGCCGCAGGCGGCAAGTATCAACAGTAATCCAATGCAGAGAAATCTTGTTGTCCAGGGCATGAAGTGTGCTATAGTTTCGGGCTCGCGGAGAGGTGGCAGAGTGGTCGAATGTACCTGATTCGAAATCAGGCGTACTGCAAGGTACCGAGGGTTCGAATCCCTCCCTCTCCGCCACTCCCGGCTTAGCCACTTTTCAGAACTGCACCGCGGTTTTAAAAAGTGGCTTTGTTGTTTCTGCCGCCGCATTTTTGTCCTTCCAGCGCGCTGCGGCGGTGCGCAGTATACCCGATCCCCAAAATTGACTTGTGGCAGGACTGTAAAGTCTTGTGCTGCCGTCGCTGGCTGCGCTTCGGCCCTTCTTTCTCCGCGCTGAGCGGGCCGGGCTGCAAGGGTTTCCCCAAAGCGTCCAGCCCTTGGCATAATCCGGGGAATGCTCGCCTACCTGATCCGCCGCCTGCTTTACGCACTCCCCATCCTGATCGGGGTGAATCTGATCACCTTCGCGCTGTTCTTTATCGTGAACACGCCGGATGACATGGCGCGCATGCAACTGGGCGTCAAACGGGTGACGCCGGAGGCGATTGAAAAATGGAAGGCGGAGCGTGGCTACGACAAGCCGCTGTTTGTCAATTCGGCGGCTTCAGGGCTGTCGACCGTGACCGACACCATTTTTTTCGAAAAATCGGCGCGCATGTTCGTCGGCGATTTTGGCCGGGCTGAAGACGGGCGCGATATTGCGCGTGAAATCGGCAGCCGCATGGGGCCCTCGCTGGCCATTGCCTTGCCGACTTTCGTACTGGGCCTTCTGGTCGCGGTCAGTTTTGCGCTGATGCTGGCCTTCTTCCGCGCTTCGGCGCTGGATGTCTGGGGCGTGGTGCTGTGCGTGGCCATGATGTCCATTTCCGGCCTCTTTTACATCATTGGCGGCCAGTACCTGTTCAGCAAGATCTGGAAGCTGGTGCCCATCTCCGGCTTTGGCGAGGGGCTGGATGCCTGGCGTTTCCTCATCCTGCCGGTGGCCATCGGCGTGATTTCCGGCATTGGGGCTTCGACGCGCTGGTATCGCACCCTGTTTCTCGAAGAGGTGAACAAGGATTACGTGCGCACGGCGCGGGCCAAGGGGTTGCCCGAAACGACGATCTTTTTCTGGCACATTCTCAAAAACGCGATGATCCCGATCCTGACCGGCGTCGTGGTCGTCATCCCGCTGCTGTTCATGGGCTCGCTGCTCACGGAGTCCTTCTTTGGCATCCCCGGCTTGGGCAGCTACACCATCGATGCCATTCAGGCGCAGGATTTTGCCGTCGTGCGCTCGATGGTGTTCATCGGAGCGGTGTTGTACATCGTCGGTCTGATCCTGACGGACCTCTCCTACACGCTGGTCGATCCCCGGGTGCGTTTCGAATGAGAGACTGGCAGATCGTGGTGCTCTGGTCCGATGTCCTGGTCTGGCTGCTGGTCCTGGCCGGGCTCGGTTTTGCCATGATGGTGCGGCGCCAGCCGCCCTTGCGGGCCGCTTGGGCGCGGGTTGGGCAGCACCGCATCGGGATGGCCTCGGCCACGGTCTTGCTGGCTTTTGTGCTGGTCGGGCTGCTCGATTCCGTGCATTACCGCGAAGCCTTGCCGGCCAAGGCCGGGCAGAAGGTGCAATACGCGGTCGAGGTGCGTTCCGTGCTCGATGCGCTGGCCACGCCGCTGCGTACGAAAAACGAAAAGACCTACTCGGCGCCGCTGGCCACACGCCTCTATGCCAAGGAAACGCGCGAGGTCGAGGGCGTGGGCACGGTGCGCGACTATCCGCGCTTGAAGCATGGCGGGCAGCATCTCGGTGAGAACGAGGCCGAGCGCGGGGCGGACGTGGCCTTGACGGCGTTTCGTGCCGCCGTGCTGGCCTTCCTGACCTGGCTGGGTCTGGCGGGGATGGTACGGCTGGCGACGCGCACGCCGACGGTCAACCCCGAAAACAAGCCCAAAACCGGGCCGGGTTTTGCCTGGGATGCCGTGCTGGGCACGGTGCTCGTCATGTTGCTGGTGCTCGCGCCGCTCTTCGCGCTGGCTGGCCAATACCATGTCTTCGGCACCGACAAGGTGGGGCAGGACGTGCTTTATCAGGTGCTGAAGAGTATTCGCACCGGCCTCATCATCGGCTTGGTGACCACCCTGGTCCTGCTGCCGGTGGCGGTGGTGCTGGGCATCGTGGCCGGCTATTGCCGGGGCTGGGTCGATGACCTGATCCAGTATCTCTACACGGTGCTCAACTCGATTCCGGGCGTCTTGCTGATCGCAGCCGCGGTCCTGATGATGCAGGTGGTGATCGACGGCCACCCCGAGTGGTTCTCTACGGCAGCCGAGCGGGCCGACTTGCGCCTCCTCGCCCTCTGTTTCATCCTCGGCATGACCAGCTGGACCGGCCTGTGCCGTCTGCTGCGGGCCGAAACCCTGAAGCTGCGCGAACTGGAGTACATCCAGGCGGCGCAGGCCTTTGGCGTGCCGGGTTGGCGCATTCTGCAGCGCCATATCCTGCCCAATCTGATGCATATCGTGATCATCTCGCTGGTCATGGATTTCTCCGGCCTGGTGCTGGCCGAGGCGGTGCTGTCCTATGTCGGCATCGGGGTCGATCCGAGCATGACCAGCTTCGGCACCATGATCAACAATGCGCGTATGGAGCTCGGCCGCGAGCCGGTGGTCTGGTGGTCGCTGGCCGCCGCCTTCTCAGCCATGTTCCTGCTCGTGCTGGCGGCCAACCTGTTTGCCGATGCCGTGCGCGATGCATTCGACCCGAGGGCTGCCTGATGCTTGAAGTTTCCGATCTGCGTCTGGGTTTTCAGTCGGGCGGGCAGGTGCTGACGGCCGTGGATGGCATCTCGTTTGCGATTGCGCCGGGTGAAACCTACGCCTTGCTGGGCGAATCCGGCTGCGGCAAATCGGTCACCGCGCAGGCCATGTTGCGTCTCCTGCCGGCGGCAGCGCGGGTGCAGGGCGGGGCGGTACGGCTCGATGGCGAAGACCTGCTGGCCTTGCCGGAAGCCGCCATGCGGACCCGGCGCGGCAGCCAGATGGCGATGATTTTCCAGGAGCCGGGAACCAGCCTGAATCCGGTGTTGACCGTCGGCGAGCAGATCGGCGAAGTGCTGGCCCGCCATCGGCAGCTGCGCGGTGAGGTTGCCCAGGCGCGCATGCTCGATTTGCTGCGGCAGGTGGGCATTGCCGATCCGGCGCGCCGCCTTGAGGCCTATCCCTTCCAGCTCTCCGGCGGCATGAAGCAGCGCGTCATGATTGCCATGGCCCTGGCCGGTGAGCCGGCCTGGCTGATTGCCGACGAACCGACGACGGCACTCGATGTCACGGTGCAGGCGCAGATTCTCGATTTATTGGCCAAAATCCAGGTCGACCGTCGGATGGGCATGTTGCTCATCACGCACGATCTGGGCGTGGTGGCGCGCATGGCGCAGCGCATCGGCGTCATGTATGCCGGCGAACTGGTCGAGGAAGCAGGTTGTGACCGCTTTTTCGCGCAGCCGGCCCATCCTTACACGCAGGCCTTGTTTGCTGCTTTGCCGGATATCAGCCGACGCGGCAGCCGGCTGGCCAGTATTGCGGGGCAGGTCCCCGGTCTGGCCGAGATGCCGGCGGGTTGCCGGTTCGCCTCTCGCTGCCCGCAGGCCATGCCGATCTGCCGCGAGGTGTCGCCGCCCTGGCGGACCTTGGCGGACGGCCATCGCGTGCGCTGTCACTGGGAGGGGGCGCAGTCCGTGCCGATCTCTGGTCATGCGCCGACTGAGCTGGCGCTGCCGGCGGCCCGCCCGGTGCTGACGGTGACGGACTTGCAGGTGCACTTTCCGATCCGGCGCGGTCTGCTGCAGCGGACGGTCGGGCATGTGCGTGCCGTGGATGGCATCTCGCTGTCGCTCTCGCCCGGACGGACCCTGGCCCTGGTCGGTGAGTCCGGCTGCGGCAAGACGACGGTCGGCAAGGCCTTGTTGCAACTGATCCGCCCGACGGGCGGTGCGGTCAGCCTGCATGGCAACGCCTTGCACCAGCTCTCGGGGAGCGCCTTGCGGACGGCCCGCCGGCACGCCCAGATGGTTTTCCAGGACCCCTTTGCCTCTCTCAATCCGCGGATGCGTATCGGCGAGATCATCGCCGAAGGCATGCAGGCCCTCGGCGTGCGCGATGAGGGGCAGTATCATGCGACGGCGGTGGCTGCCTTGCTCGCGCAGGTGGGCTTGCCGGCGGATGCCGCGATGCGCTATCCGCACGAATTCTCCGGCGGGCAGCGCCAGCGCATTGCCATTGCCCGCGCGCTGGCGGTCCAGCCTTCGCTGCTCATTTGCGACGAGCCGACGTCGGCGCTGGATGTGTCGGTACAGGCCCAGATATTGAATCTGCTGAAGCGTTTGCAGGGCGATCTTGGGTTGGCCTATCTGTTTATCACGCACAACTTTGCCGTGGTCGAATACCTGGCGCACGATGTGGCGGTGATGTATCTCGGGCGGATTGTCGAACGCGGCCCGGTCGAGGCAGTGCTGCGCCAGCCGCGTCATCCCTATACGCAGGCCTTGCTCTCTGCGGTGCCGGCACCTCGGCCGGGTGCTGCCAGTACGGCCATCCGGCTGCCCGGCGAAGCCCCGTCACCGGCCAATCCGCCGCGCGGTTGCCACTTTCATCCGCGCTGCCCGCGGGCCGAAGCGCGCTGCCGTGAGGATGCGCCGGCAACCGTGACGGTGGCGGAGGGGTATACGGTCAACTGCCATTTTGGCTGAATTTCCACCTGACTTCCCTGCGTGACCGAGGTTGGCCTCGGCCTGCGCGCAATGTGACAACGCCCGGCATGCCGGGCGTTGTACTGTCTGGGCGAGGCTGGGCGCTTGAGCGTGCTTAACCGCGCTTGCCCTGGCTGGACTTGGCCACCTTGGCCGGGGTTGCCGGTGCGGCTTTGGCGCTGCTGTTCTTGGTAGGCGCGCTTGCCGTTTTGCTGCTCGCCTGCTTGCCCGGTGCGGAGGCCTTGGCTGGCGTGCTGCTGGCGGCGAGCTTGTTTGATTTGCCGCCGGTCTCGCGGCTGTTGTCCTTGGCGCTGGCTTTGCTGTTGGCCTGCTTGCCGCTTGAGGACGCATGGCCCTTGTCGCTGCTGCCGGCCTTCTCGGTCGGTGCGGCGCTGGCCAGGCGAGGGCTGCTCTCGCCCGCACAAGCCGATTTCTTGGCTTTTTTCGGGCAGGGCTTGGGTTCCGGCTCGATGATCTGGGTCGGTGCCATGGCGTTGAGCAGCGGCCCGAGGTTGTCGCGGTTGCCGCCACCCGGCACGAGCAGCGTGGTCCCGGCACCCAGTCGGGCGCGTTCCGGCAGGCTGTTGACCCGCGCCAGTTCACTGGCCGAGATGCCGAACTGGCTGGCAATGCGGTCCAGACGGTCGCTGGCGGGGACCGTGTAGGCGCGCCACTCCGAGAGCGGGGTCTGGGTGGCGTGCAGGTTGGCGTAGAAGGTATCGAGCTTGTCCGCCGGAATGACCACCGGGGTTTCCGGCTTGATGAGCGGGCGATTGTGCGACGGGTTCAGGCGCTGGAATTCTTCCAGGGAGAGGTTGGCCAGTCGTGCAGCGGTTTTGACGTCCATCGGGCGCGGTGTTTCCAGCATGGCCAGGTAAGGACGGTTCGGGATGCGCGGCAGATCAAGGCGGGCAACCAGTTCCGGGTTGCCGAAAATGTTCTTGAGGGCCTGCAGCTTGGGCACGTAATGCCGGGTTTCGTTCGGCATGTTCAGGCTGGGGTAATCGGTCGGCAGGCCGCGTGCTTCATTTTTCTCGACGGCGCGTTTGACCGCACCTTCGCCCCAGTTGTACGAGGCGAGGGCAAGGTGCCAGTCGCCATGCATGTCGTAGATGGTCTGCAGATAGTCGAGGGCGGCGCTGGTCGAGGCGATGATGTCGCGGCGCTGATCCTGCCACCAGTTCTGCTGCAGGTTGAAGCGCTTGCCGGTGGCCGGGATGAACTGCCAGAGGCCGGCGGCATGTGCCTTGGAGTAAGCCATCGGATTGAAGGCACTTTCCACCATGGGGAGCAGGGCCAGTTCGGTCGGCATGCCGCGCGCTTCGATTTCCTCGACGATGTGGTGCAGGTAGGGGCGGCTGCGCTCGACCATGCGGCGCAGGGCATCCGGGCGGCTCTGGTAATACTGCTGGTAGTAGAGGACCAGATCGTCATTCAGATTGGTCATCGCGAAGCCATCGCGAATCCGGTCCCAGAGATTGTCCGACTGGGTGGTCAGGTCGATGCTGCGCTTGAGTTGGGGCGCGCCCTTGAGTTCCTGGACGGCCAACTCATCGGTGGCGGGCGAGGCTTGCGCTGCCGTGGCCTGCAGGCCGGGCATGAGCAGGGAAATCAGCGGGAAGGGGCGGTCGTCATTGGCGAGCGCCGTCGTCGACAGGCTCAGGGCGAGGAAACCCAGTCCGGCACCGGCCAGTCGGCGGATCAGCGATAGAACATGGCGGTCATGCATCGAGATGGCTCCGAGTGCATTGCAACAAAGCCTTCGATTATACCGGATCGGGGAGGGTGTGTCTGCGCCGGGTGTGTTGCAATCAATCCTGTAATTTCGTTCAAGTTGACGCGAATGTGCTGAATATTTGCAAAATTGCGTAAATCGTGACTTGACTCATGGGATGAAGGGCAGGGGGAGGGCGGTCGTGTCTTCTTGCTGGTCCCAGCGGGCGTGGCAGAGTGCGATGAAACGTTGTGCGCCCTGGCCCAGGGTGCGTTGGCGGTGCTGGGCGAAATAGAAGTGTCGGCTCAGGGTGAATTGCGGCGTTGGGATTTCCACCAGGCTGCCGCGCCGGAAGGCTTCGCGCAAGGCGAGCCGGGACAGGCAGCCGATGCCGAGGCCGGATTCCACCGCGCGCTTGATCGCTTCGGTGTGCTCGAGGGTGAGGCGGATCTGGTAGTGCGGAAGTTGGCTGAAGAGCATGCGGTCGATCAGGTCGCGCGTGCCGGAACCGCTTTCTCGAACGATCCAGGCCTGCTCGGCGAGTTGTGCGTTATCGACGGCGTCGTGTCGCGCCAAAGGGTGATCGGGGGCGCAAAAGACAACCAGCTGATCGTTCAGCCAGGGCGTGAGCAGCAGGTTCGGGTCATGGGCTTCGCCTTCGATCAGGCCGAGATCCAGTTCGCAGCTGAGGACCTGCTGCACGATTTCGCGGGTATTGGCGACGTGCAGGCGAAGTTGAGCGGCGGGAGATTCGCGCAGGTAATCGCCCATGATCAGCGTGGCGAGGTAATTGCCGATGGTCAGCGTGGCCCCGACGGAAAGGGGTTCCAGGCTGTTGCCATCGAGGTAGTGCTCGATGCGGGCGGCCTTGGTCAGCAGGCTCTCGGCCATCGGGCGCAAACCGTGGCCGGTGGCGTTGAGGCGCAGTGATTTGCCGATGCGATCAAACAGGGGGCGCTCGAATTGACGCTCCAGTTCGACCAGGGCACTGCTGGCCGCCGATTGGGACATGGCAAGCGCGTCAGCCGCGCGGGAGACGTTTTCGTGGCGGGCGATGGCGGCAAAAACCTGAAGTTGGCGCAGGGTGAGTCGCATATCGATTTTGTCGCTAACGTATATTTGAATTATCCGATTCTATAGCGTAATGCGGCTTGCTAGCATGCGGGTATTGTCATTTGCCTGAAAGAAATGTGTCATGAGCAACTTGAGTACGGAGCAGGTTTTGTCGGTGCACCACTGGAACGACAGCCTTTTCTCCTTCCGCACCACCCGGGACGCCGGCCTGCGCTTCATCAATGGTCAGTTCGTGATGATCGGGCTGGAGGTGGAAGGGCGCCCCCTGACTCGTGCTTACAGTATCGCGAGCGCCAATCATGAGGAGCATCTGGAATTCTTCAGCATCAAGGTGCCGAACGGGCCGCTGACTTCCCGTCTGCAGCACTTGCAACCCGGCGATCCGATCGTGGTCAGCAAGAAGCCCACGGGAACGCTGGTATTGCGTGATCTCAAGCCGGGCAAGCGTCTTTTCATGTTTGCGACGGGGACCGGATTGGCGCCGTTCATGAGCCTGATCCGCGATCCGGATGTCTATGAGCAGTACGAGCAGGTGATCCTGATTCACGGCGTGCGCTGGGTGAGCGAACTGGCTTATCACGACTACATCACCGAGACCTTGCCGGGGCATGAGTTCTTTGGTGACTGGGTGCGCGAGAAGTTGGTGTATTACCCGACGGTGACGCGCGAGCCTTTCCGCAATCAAGGTCGCCTGACTGATCTGATCGAGTCGGGAAAGTTCTTTGAGGATATCGGTCAGGCGCCGCTCGATCCGGCGACGGATCGCGCCATGATCTGCGGTTCCCCGGCCATGCTGGCGGATACGGCAGCCATGCTTGACCGGCGCGGCTTTGCGATTTCGCCGCACATCGGTGTGCCGGGCGATTATGTGATCGAGCGTGCTTTTGTCGAAAAATAAGCCCTGAGTGGCGCCCGACGGTCGACCGTGTGGGCGGGTGAAAAATGTCGGATGCCAGTGTGGGTCCGGCATTTTTTTGGGTCCGACGAATTGGCGCCTTGGGCTTACAGAGGGCGAGGGGCGGGCCAGAAAGCAAAAAGCCGCTGAAATCATCGATTTCAACGGCTTTTAAACTTGGCGGAGTGGACGGGGCTCGAACCCGCGACCCCCGGCGTGACAGGCCGGTATTCTAACCAACTGAACTACCACTC